>DATFJJ010000131.1:0-4756 GCA_035269245.1 Wenzhouxiangellaceae bacterium
GAACATCATGATGCCCATGATGCCGGCGTAGAACGGGTACTGGAACACGATGCCGTAGACGTTGCCGCAGGCGCGCTTCATCGCCAGGCCGTAGCGCATCGGCGTGCGATGGGCGATGAGCCCGAGCGCGATGAAGATGAAAATCATGATGTTCAGGTCGATATCGAACCCGTTGGCGGCAAAATGGCGGGAGATGAACCATAGCGCCGCGGCCGCCACCAGCAGCTGAATGACGCTCCCGTTGTTGAGACGATCGGACAGACTTTTGCCGTCAAGCGTCTGCGCGCGGGCTTCCTCGGCGACGGTTCTGACTTCGCGCTCATCGGGGTCGCGCAGTTCGTCCAGCGTGCGCGTCTGGCGCGCGCTCGGCCGCATCCACCACATCAGCAGCGGCAGCGTGGCGAAATACATCGCGACATAGGCCAGATTCAGCCGACTCCCGATGGTTTGCGAAGTTGCAATGGTTGAATCGAGCACGCCCGACTCGATCAGGAAATTGCCGGGCGTGTTGAGCAGCAGCGGAATCGAACTCGACAGACCGCCCACCCAGGGCTGACCCGAAATGTAGACGCAGGCGATCAGGTACGCATAGTCGACGCCCTTGACCCGCCGGGCCAGTTCGCGGCCCAGCACCGCGGCCAGTACGGTCCAGCCCCAGCTGACCAGGTTGAACAGGCCGCCGGCCACCAGCACCACCACGTAAACCGCGCCCGGCGTTCGGGCGAACTTCGCCAGCGCATCGATTGCCCGCGCGGCCAGCGGGGAAAGCGCGATGGCAAAGCCGGTGGCCAGGATCAGCACCATCTGCATGCCGAACTCGAGCAGCATCCAGAACCCGCGGTACCAGTGGCCGGTCAGTTCATCGAACCTCGAATCGGTAAATACGAGCGTCAGCGCGCCGATCAGTAGCGTCAGAACCAGCGCGAACACGAACGGATCGGGAATCCATCGGCGAAGGTGGTGCGAAAACAGGCTCCCCAGCGATGAAATCATTTCGGTTCAAAAAGTATCGATGTGCGACGAGGCAGTATAGGGTCACCACCCGTCGGAATTGCCGCTTCGGAAAAACCGGGAGATTTGATTTAACGCAACTCTAATGGGAATGATTCGCATGTATACTTCGATTCCTCATTGAAGTCATCCAAAAAGGAACGAATCATGCAACACCCTCGCGTCGTCATTTCCCGCGCCCTTTGCGGTGCGCTGCTCTTCGGTTCGCTGGTTGCACCGCTCTGGGCCCAGCAGGAAAGCGGATCTCGCGACACCGAATCCGCCCGGCAGGCCGAGATGGATGAAGCCAGCATGCAACTCGAAACCGTGGTCGTGCGCGCTCGCCCCTCACGCCTGCCCGCCAGCCTGGAAACCTTCCCGGGCTCGGTCACGCGCATCGGCACGCCCGAGATCGAGGCGTTCGAAGACTTCGCCAACGATGCCGGAGGACTGCTCACGCTGCTGGTCCCGGGCATGGGCGAAGCCGCGCCGGCCTCGGCGTCGAACTTCGAGCAGACCATCCGCGGCCGCAAGGCCACGGTGCTGATCGACGGCGTCCCCATCTCGACGCCGCTCCGAGACGGCCGGCACGATATCCGCGTCCTGTCCCTCACCGCACTCGACTCGGTCGAAGTCATCCGGGGCGCCTCGGCACTGTACGGCAACGGTGGCGTCGGCGGCGTGGTCAATTACGTCACTCGCCGGCCGGCCGCCGACGGCATCCGCTTCGCCACCGAAGCAGGCACCGACGTCTCGCTGACCCACGCCGGCGACAGCCTGGCACCATTCTTCCACCAGGCCGTTTCCGGGCGCCGGGACGACATCGATTTCATCGCCGATGCCTACGTGCAGAAAACCAACTCGTTCTTCGACGCCGACGGCGACCGCATCCGGCCCAGCCCGCAGGGCCAGGGCGGCATTGCCGATTCGAGCATCGTCAACCTGTTCGGCAAGCTCGGCTACACTCGGGGCGACCAGCGCTTCGAGGCCAGCCTGCTCTACTACAACAAGGAACAGGACACCGATTTCAACGAAATCATCCTCGGCAACCCGGCCCAGGGCATCAAGACCCGGGTTGCGCGCGCACCCGAGCCGGAGGGCGCGACCGATCCTTCCGACGAGAACCTCGTCATCCAGGGCGCCTGGTCGCACGCCGACGTCTACGGCAGTTCGGTCCGCGTCCAGGGCTTCTATCAGACGCTGGAAAACGTGTTCGACTACTTTCCCGGATTTTTCCCCGGCGGCGGACAGTCGACCGTGGATTCGGAAAAGGTCGGCGGTCGGCTCGACATCAATACGCCTGTCCGCATTGCCGGCGAAGTCCGCGGCGAGGTGCTCTGGGGCGCCGACGTGCTGAGCGACGAGACCGCCCAGCCACTGGTGGACGGCCGAATCTGGGCACCGGGCATCGAGCAGGACAGCTACGCCGGCTTTGCCCAGGCGCGCCTCGAACTCGGAGATCGCTTCGAGGTGTCGGGCGGCCTGCGCCACGAGCAGATCGACGTCGAGTTCCCCGCCTTCACCGCGCTGTTTTCGGGTGATGAAGTCGAGGCGGGGGAGACCGACTACGACACCACGACCTTCAACGGCGGCTTGAGCTACCGGATCACGGGCCCGCTGGTCGCCTTCGTCAGCTATTCCGAAGGCTTCTCGGTGGCCGAGGTCGGACGCATCCTGCGCCAGGCCGGCGAAGGCACCGACTTCAGCGTGGCCCAGCTCGAAGCGTCGGAGGTCAAGAACTACGAGGCCGGCCTGCGCTGGCGCAAGCCAGGATATTCCGCATCCATCGCCGGGTTCCGCACCGAGTCCAACCTCGGCACCACCATCACCACCGACCTGAGGATCGCGCGCCAGAAAGAGGAAACGTTCGGCATCGAGGCGACCTTCGACGGCCGCGTGACCGACCGTCTGCGCCTGTCGGGCAGCGTATCCTGGATCGACGGCAACCGCGACGCCGACGGCGACGGCTCGCTGGAGCGCCCGTTGCCGTCCAACGTGGTGCCCCCGGTCAAGATCGTCGGCATCGCCGACTACAGCTTCAGCCCGCGTTTCTCGGCGCGCGTCCAGGCCCGGCATTCGGCCGACCGCGACGAATTCGACCAGGTGCTGGCCTTTGGCGAGGCGCCGATCGACGCCTACACCGTGGTCGACGCTGCCTTCAATGCCGAACTCGGCCGCTACGGACGTGTGA
The DNA here is from genome assembly GCA_035269245.1 of Wenzhouxiangellaceae bacterium. Taxonomy (GTDB): domain Bacteria; phylum Pseudomonadota; class Gammaproteobacteria; order Xanthomonadales; family Wenzhouxiangellaceae. Next base: position 3,182 of record DATFJJ010000131.1, read on the forward strand.
CTCTTGCGGTCAACAACCTGCTCAACAACGACTACTTCCCGCTGGCCTCGCAGTTGTTCTCGTGTTGCGCCGACCGCTTTACCGAGGCTCCGGGTGCGTCTGCCCGCCTGACCTGGTCGGTCGAGTACTGATTCCGGCATGATTCGTGTGTTGAGATGGTTGCATCTGTACGGCGCGCTGGTGCTCGCCGTACCGCTGCTGCTGCTGTTCTTCTCCGGCATCGCTCTGGTCTACAAGAACGATTTCTGGCGCTGGCAGCACCCCGAGCTCGCCGCCCCGCTACCCCAGCTGGAGGCCGCCGACCATGCAGCGGCAATGCGCGCAATGGAGGAGACCTTCGAGCCATCGATCGGCCTGGTGAAATACCCGCAGCCCGATCTTTCCGCCTACCAGGTCTGGCTGGACGACGGCACGGAGGCGCTGATCGATCCGCTCACGCTCGAGGTCGTCGACCACTGGGCATGGTGGCAGCGGCCGACCGCATTGCTTGCCGAAATGCACCTGCACCTGTTTGCCGACGAGATCGGCAGCGAGGTGATCGGCTGGCTGGGGATTGCGCTGGTGTTCCTGCTGCTCAGCGGTGCCATCGTATGGTGGCCTTTACGACGGCTGTTCCGCTGGAACTCGCTGGCACCCAGAAACACGTCAAGGGGCCGGATGCTGATGTTTCACCGCAATCTCGGCATTCTCACGCTGCCGCTGGCGCTGCTGCTGATCGCCGCGGGCACCGGCGTGGCCTTCTTCCAGCCCACCCGGGTGATGCTCAACGCGATGTTCGGCGATCCATGGCCGCCGCTTGCCGAGCGTCCGGTGCGTTCAAGCGCCGAAGGCACGAATGCGTCGCTGGCCGCGCTTCTCGAGCAGGCCGAACGGGCCCTGGCCGAGGGCAGGATCACCTTCGTCTATCCGGATCTTCAGAACACAGGCGTACTGATGGTGCGCAAGAAAATGCCGGCGGAGCCGCACCCGAACGGACTTTCGTTCGTGCACCTCGACATCGGCAACGCGTCGGTTCTGGCAACGGTCGACGGTGCCGAAGCACCGCCCGGGGACCGGATCGCCAACTGGATGTATCCGCTACACTCGGGCAAGTGGGCGACCCACACGTGGCGCGGACGGGCCTGGCAGGCCGTGGTCGTGCTCAACGGGCTGCTGCTGATGACGCTGCTGGTCGCAGGCACGCTGGCCTGGCTGCGAAAGCCGCCGGCGCCCGGGCGGACACGCTGATGCCGATTACCAGCCGGTAACCGAATGGGTGCGCGAATCGAAGCCTGCATGCGCGCCCCGTGTGCGGTCGTTATCATCATGGTCATAAACCAGCAAAAACCACTTTGAATACAGGAGCACGCCAATGCGTTCAGGAATCAGCCTGCTGTTGCTCGCCGTCTTGTTCGGAAGCGCCGCCACGGCGTCCGAAGAAGGTGAGGACCACAACCTGATCGGCCTGATGGGCCAGATGCAGTACTTCTCGCACAAGCTCGATCTTTCGATCCGCCACCAGAACCGCCAACTCGTTGATTTCTATGCCCACGAGATCGAGGAGACGCTGGAGGCGACCACCGAAATAGAGGAATA
>DATFJJ010000132.1:0-3924 GCA_035269245.1 Wenzhouxiangellaceae bacterium
TTATACTGGGCTTGAATACTGCTCGACCGAGATGAGGCTTATGCGGCTGGGACCAAGGGGACGATTGATTCCGGCCGGCTTGCCGGCAACGTCGGAAATCTGGCAGGCTGCACTATGAATGACATGCTCGAACCTGGTGACCAAAGCGACCTTCCCGATGGACTCGCGAAAGTCGTACGCGCGCCGACCCTGATCAGCCAGCTCGATCAGAAATGCCGAAAGGCCCGGCAGGGGGGAGGCAGTGCATTCCCGCCGGCAGTCGGCTGGATTCTGCTCGATGACGCCAGGGGACATCGCGACCAGCTTGGCTTTACCGGCTTGGAGAAACTCATCCATGCGGTTCACGAGCGGCTGCGCGTGCAACTGGACGCCGCCGACATCACCGCGCGCTTCGGCCTCGACGCGATTGGCGTGATCCTCAATTCCGAAGGTGGCGATCGCGATCTGGAAGCCGACGCCGGGGCGATGAGACGCTCCATAAGCGGCAGCCTGTTCGAAATCGGCGAGCACATGATTGCAGCCACCACAACCGTCACCATTCGAATGGTTCAGGAAGGCCTCCGGCCGCCGGAAGCCAACCTGGTGCGCGCCGCCAGAGCCGCCGAAACGCTTTCGGCAGCCGGTGGCAACCGTCATGACATCGGCGGCGGGAGCGAAGACCAGGCTGAAACGCCCGGCACCCTGCTCGGCCAGTTGACCAAGGCGCTGCGAGACGACAGTCTCAAGGTCGTGTTCCAACCGCTTCTGGCCACGTCCGGGCCCGAGCGGGAACGAATCCAGATGCTGCCACGCCTGACCAGCCCCGACGGCACACTTATCCCGGCGGCGCGCTTCATCCCGGTGGCCGCCGAGCGCGGCGTGCTGCCGGCGGTGGATCACTGGATGATTGCACGCGCCATAAAACTGCTCCGCGAGCGGGCCGACGCCGACCGGGAAATCCCGACGATATTCCTGAACCAGTCACCTGCCGTCGTCGACGACGAAAAGTTCGTCAAATGGCTCGTCGAGCAGGTCGAATCCCTGAATCACGGGCAACGCAAGCTGGTGCTCGAATTCAGCATCATGGACCTCAAACCGCGCCTTCGCGACGCGCGCAAAGTACTGGCGAATCTGCAGAAGCTTGGTATCGGCATATCGCTGACAGGGATCGACGAAAAAGTGCCCGAGGTCATATTGCTCAAGCACCTTCCGGCCGATTACCTGCGCATGAAGTCGGATTTTGCCCACCGCGTGCTTGCAGACGCGGCGCTTGCCACGCACTTCGAGAAGTTCGCCAAATCGGCCCGGGCCGCCGGCCGCAAGCTGATCGTGCCGATGCTCGAAGACGCCGAGGAAGTCTCCAGGATCTGGCAAATGGATGTCGATCTGATCCAGGGCAATTTCATCCAGCAACCCAGCGAGGCGCCGGTAGAGGCATGACGCCGTGATCGAAAGCAAGGTTTTGGTCATCCGCGCTCACCCCGATGCCGGGCACGGTCACTTCGGCGATGCGCTGGCCGAACGTTACGCGGACGCAGCCGGGGCCAGCGGGCTGGAGACCCGAGTCATCACCCTGAATCAGCTGGATTTCCCGTTGATCGACAGCGCTTCGACCTGGCGCGCGCCCGAAGCGCCGGCCGATATAGAGCGCGCCCAGAACGATATCCGCTGGTGCACGCACATGACCTTCTTCTACCCGCTGTGGCTGGGCGACATGCCGGCCTTGCTGAAGGGATTCCTGGAGCAGGTCATGCGCCCGGACTTCGCATTCAGCGAACCGGAAGGGAAGATGCCTGTAAAAATGCTGACCGGTCGATCAGCGCGACTGGTAGTGACCATGGGCATGCCGGCGTTTGTCTATCGCGCGTTTTATCGAGCCCACAGCGTAAAGAATCTTCGCCGCAACATTCTGCTTTTTTCCGGCGTCAAGCCGGTGCGAACCAGCCTTGTCGGCATGGTGGAAGGCAGCGATCGCCACCGGCAAAAATGGCTTGATAAAATGGCCCGGTTAGGGAGCTCCGGCCGCTGAAGGACACACGCGACGGGGCGCCCGTCCCTGCAGACTGCCATGCGCGGCCACATCATCATCTGCGAGAACCCATGAAAGCAATTCCCCCTGTTTCAGCGTTGTTCGTGCTCGCGGCACTGCTAATCGGCGCCTGTCACCAGACACGCGATGCCGGCCATACAGCGCCGCCGCTGCTGCTGATATCCATCGACGGGTTTCGCCATGACTACATACAAAAGGCCGAACTGCCAACGCTGGAGAAGCTGGCTGCCGACGGCCTCAGGGCCGATTCGCTGCAGCATGTGTTCCCGACCAAGACATTCGTCACCCACTACGCAACCGTAACCGGCCTTTATGCCGAGCATACCGGGGTCGTCGCGAACAATATGTGGGATCCGGCTCGAAAATCGCGCTTCTCGCTGGGCAACCGCGACGCTGTCAGCGATGGTTACTGGTACGACGGCGAGCCGATCTGGAACACGGTGGAAAAAGCCGGCAAGACTGCGGCCACCTATTTCTGGCCGGGCTCGGAGGCACAAATCGGCGGTATGCGGCCAACCATCTGGAAACCGTACGCCGGCCAAACGCCGCACGATACGCGCGTCGACCAGGTGCTGGAATGGCTCGCGCTGCCGGAAGATAAGCGGCCGGCCTTTCTCACGCTGTATTTTTCGGCGGTCGATTCAGCCGGACACCGCCACGGACCCGACCATCCCGACACCATAGAGGCCATGCTCGAGGTGGATCGTGCGCTGGGTCGCCTGATCGAAGGGTTGGAACAGCTCGAACTCTACGGTGAGGTGAATATCCTGATCACCTCCGATCACGGCATGCAGACCGTGGATCTCGACCGCTACATTCTGCTCGACGAGTTTCTGAATCTCGGGAAGGTCAACGTTTCCGACTGGGGACCGGCGGCCCAGATCTGGACCGTGGACGGGGGGCCGAGCGCCGACGAGATTCTGGCCGCAATCGATACGGATCATCCGGGCATTCGCCGCGCATGGAAAAAAGGCAATGCGCCCGAGCGCTTTCATTTCGACGATCACCCGCGGATTCCGGACGTCACCATCGAGGCCGAACTGGGCTGGATGATCTCGAACAAGCCCTACTACGCCGGCATGCAGCGAGGCTTGCTCAACGGCATGCACGGCTGGGATCCGGCCTGGCACACGATGCACGGGATCTTCATCGCGACCGGCCCGGCGTTCGAGCCCGGCGAACGCCTGCCGGCCGTGCGCTCGGTAGATCTTTACTCGCTGATGGCGAGGCTGATGAATGTTCCGCCGGCCGAGACCGACGGAAGTATCACGGCGTTTGCGCCGTTGCTGGAATCCGTCGAACCGATGTCGGTCAGCGAACAGCAATGGCAATGCGGCGAGGAATTGTTCGTTATCCGGCTTTCACCGGGCCTGGCTGCCTTGCATCACGGCGGACTGGTGTTTTCGTTGCCGCAGACCGAAAGCGCATCGGGAGCGCGCTATGTCGACTCGAATGTGGAATTCTGGAACAAGGGCGACCGTGCCCGTGTGACGATCAACGGGCGAGCGTTCGAAGAGTGCACAATGGCTCGGGCGCGAGATGCCGACTGATGCCGACATCTCCGCCTCGAAGCATCCGGGGTCAGTCCTCGAGCAGGAAGGTTACCTTCATGTCGACCCGATAGGCAGTGATCCTGCCGTTTTCGTCGCAGGAAACTTTCTGCTCCTTGATCCACGCCGACTGAACATTCTTCAGCGTCTTGGCCGCGCGGGCCATGCCCTTCTCGATGGCGTCTTCGAAGCTCGTGCTCGATTGGGCAGTGATTTCGGTGACTTTGGCGATACTCATGCTCTAACCTCCTTGCGGTAATTATTGAAAATCTTGTCGAACGCCGTGCCCCACTATCATCCTGCGCCCGCTGTCTCCGGAATTCAAGGGGGCGAAGGTCCAGGTGA
>DATFJJ010000133.1:0-2306 GCA_035269245.1 Wenzhouxiangellaceae bacterium
CGCCCGAGGCCAGCAGTATGACCGTCGGCAGCACTTGCCAGCCGAACCAGGCCCCGATGGCGGCCAGCAGCTTGAAATCGCCGTAGCCCATGCCTTCCTTGCCGGTCACCAGCCGGAACAGGTGGAATACCAGCCACAGCATCAGGTATCCGGCAACCGCGCCGACGACCGCCGATTCCAGGTCGGTGAAGACGCCGAAGACGTTCAGGATCAAGCCCAGCCAGAGAAGCGGCAGCGTCAACTGGTCGGGCAGCAGCTTGTGGTCCAGGTCGATGCCGGCCGCGGCGATGAGCGTCCAGGTGAAGACCAGGCCGGCCAGTCCGGCTGTGGTTGGTCCCAGTTGCCAGATCACCAGCACCGACAAGATCGCCGTGAGCAGCTCGACGACCGGATAGCGCATCGATATGGCCGTGCCGCATTTGCGGCACCGGCCCCGAAGAATCAGCCAGCTGGCCACCGGAATGTTGTCATACCAGGCGATGTTCCGGCCGCAAGACGGGCAGCGCGATCGACCGCTGGCAATTCCGGCCGGCGTCTCTTCGGGCGCTTCTCCGCTGTCAAGGCCCAGTAACTCGCGGCACTGGCATTTCCAGTCGTGGATCAGTGCGGCCGGAAATCGCAGCATGACTACGTTCAGAAAACTTCCGACGAGCAAGCCGAGAACGACGACCAGCGCATAGAGCGTGGCCGGGTGGAGAGCAGCCAGGTATTCCATCGATTACATGACGGCCGCCATCTTGAAGATGGGCAGGTACATGGCCACCACGATGGCGCCGACAATAGTGCCGATCAGGATGATGATGAACGGCTCGAGCAGACTCGACAGCGCATCGACGGTATTGTTGACTTCCTCTTCGTAGAAGTCGGCCACCTTGAGCAGCATCGCGTCCAGCGATCCGGCTTCCTCGCCGATCGCGGTCATCTGGACGACCATGGGTGGGAAAAGCCCGGTCTGCTGCATCGCCAGCTGCAACTGGTGCCCGGTCGCGACGTCGTCGCGGATCTGCAGCGTCGCATCGCCGTAGACGACGTTGCCGGTGGCGCCTGCCACGGTCTTGAGCGCATCGACCAGCGGAACGCCGGCGGCGAAGGTCGTGGCCAGGGTGCGCGCGAATCGGCTGAGCGCGGATTTTTCCAGCACCGAGCCTATGATTGGAATTTTCAGGCTGGCGCGGTCGAGGAAGTGCGCGAAAGGCTTGCTGCGTTTCTTGAGTTGTATGATTCCGACGATCGCGGCAATGATGATGATCAGGTACAGCCATCCGATCCTCTGCAGCGATTCAGAAATGTCCACGATCAAGCGCGTGAAGGCCGGCAGGTCGCCGCCGAAGCTCTGGAAGATGCTCTCGAACTGCGGAATCACCACCACCAGCAGGATCGTGGTCACGGCAATGGCCACGCCCACCACGGTCGCTGGATAGAACAGGGCTTTCTTGATCTTGCCCTTGATCGACTCGATGCGTTCCTTGTAGGTCGCGATGCTGTCGAGCACCTGGTCCAGCACGCCGGCGCTTTCGCCGGAATCAACCAGGTTGACGTACAACTCGTCGAAGTACGCCGGGTGCTTGGCCAACGATTCGGACAGCGTGGCGCCGGATTCGACATCGATGCGAATCGTGTTGATCAGCTTTTGCAGGCGAGGGTTCTCTGCGGCCGAAGCGATGATGCCGAAGGCCTGCACCAGCGGGATGCCGGCGTTCAGCATCGTCGCCAGCTGGCGGGTGAACACTGCGATGTCGCGCGCCGAGATGGACTTGCCGGCCCCGCCGAACAGCGGTTTGGGTTTCTTGCGCACGCGTGACGGGGTAATGCCCTGCTTGCGCAGTTCGGCGCGGATCAGCGTCTGATTGCGCGCCGATCGCTCACCTTTGAGCACCTTGCCGCGTTTGTCCTTTCCCTCCCACAGAAAGACTTCAAGTTCGTCGCGGGTCGTCGCCATGAAAATTCTCCTGTAATCCTCTTCTACCAAATCCCCGAGGCTCTATTTTCATGCACTTAGCGCCCAATTACAATGCTTTCGTTCACTTTCCCGGTGGTTTGCGCGGCGGGAGCAGGCTTTCGATCAGCATCAACGTGACCCCGATCACGATCGCAGAATCGGCAATGTTGAATGCCGGCCAGTGCCAGTCGTTGTAGTGGACATCGATGAAATCCACCACGTAGCCCAGTCGAATCCGATCTGCGAGGTTGCCGATGGCGCCGCCGAGCAGAAGCATGAGAGCGACGGGCAGCGCGCGTGCAGTCAGCGGCAGTCGCCACAGCCAGACGAGCAGAAAGACGCTGATGCCGGAGGCGAAAACGATGAA
>DATFJJ010000134.1:0-9168 GCA_035269245.1 Wenzhouxiangellaceae bacterium
GCAGAGTTTCGACCCGACGTCGTGGCGATCGAGACGGTTTTCATGAGCCGCAACCCGCAGTCGGCGATCAAGCTGGGGCAGGCCAGGGGAGCGGCGATCTGCGCCGCGGTCCACGCCGGTCTGGCGGTGCATGAATACGCCCCCAGGTTGATCAAACAGGCTATCGTCGGACGAGGCGGGGCCGACAAGGAACAGGTACAACACATGGTTCGCGTACTGCTCAAGTCCACCGACAGGTTCGGCGCCGATGCGGCCGACGCCTTGGCCGTGGCGCTGTGCCACCTGCATTCGGCGCGCACCGCGCGGCGTCTGCCGCAGGGCGTGGTGCTTAGATGATCGGCGAGGTGTCGGGATGATCGCAAGGCTCGCCGGAACCCTGCTGGACCGCCGACCGCCCCACCTGCTGCTGGACGTCGCTGGCGTGGGCTACGAGGTCGAGGCGCCGATGAGCGTGTTCGACAAGCTGCCGGAAAACGGCCAGCCCTGCACGCTGCTGATCCACCAGGTCATCCGCGAGGATGCCCACCTGCTGTTCGGATTCATCAGCTCCTCGGACCGCGAACTGTTTCGCAGCCTGCTGAAGATCTCCGGGGTCGGACCCAAGGTCGCGCTGGCGATCCTGTCCAGCGTCTCGGCAGCCGATTTCGCGCTGATGGTCGAATCCGGCGACAGCCAGGCGCTGACCCGGCTGCCGGGCATCGGCAAGAAGACCGCCGAGCGTCTGATCCTCGAAATGAAAAGCCGACTGGACGGGCTGGAGCTTGGTTCCGGCGGCTCGTCCGGTGCAGCCGCATCCGCTGGACGTGAGCGCAATCCCGCCGGGGAGGCGCGCGCCGGCCTGGTCGCGCTGGGCTATTCGCCGGCCGAGGCGCTGAAAATGATCAAGGGCGTGGGCGACGGCTCGGCCAGCGCCGAAGCCATGATCCGGCAGGCGCTGAAGAACCGAATGCAGCGCTAATGCCAGGCGTCACGCAAAATCGTGGAGCGAAATCGTTGCGTTGACGTTCCGACTACTTGACGTGAGGAACCACCAGAACGTCTCGGCGACTCGTTGCCAGAATCTCCAGCGCGGAGCTTCCCAGCAGCATACGAGTGGGCCCGCTACCGGCGCCGGCACCGATCACCAGCAGATCTGCGGAAAGCTCACTGGCGATGTTCTGTAGGGTGGGCGCGAGAGTCGTATCAATATGTCGAACGATGCGTTGTACCCGACCTGCTTCCACTAACTTGAGAAAAGTATCCAGCTCGCCGACCGCGAGCGCCTCCTCGTCGGCAAGATAGGCCCTGATGTCGGCCTTGCTAAGCGAGCCCAGCGAAATCGAACCTATTGCGTGCGCGTCGTAAAGGTAGGCAACCGTCATGGCTGCATCCCGGTTCAAATCCAGCGCGGCCACGGTGCGCAGGGCCTGGGCCGAATTCGGGGAAAGATCGACAGCAGCAAGAATGTGGACATAGTGCTCTGTTGCCTCGCTATTGACCATCAGCACCGGTTTCCGGCTGCGTCGGATGGCGCGCTCGGCCGTAGTGCCGATGAAGGTGTCTTGCAACAGCCTGCGACGATACGCGCCAACGACCAGTAAATCCGGCTTCAGATTGTCGAGGGCCTTGCCAATGCCCTGGAACGGTTCGCCTTCATACAGGTGAGCCGACGCTTCGATGCCGTGGCGATCGGTGATCAGCTTTCGCTGTTCATCCAGAAGATCGTGACTGAGGCCGGCTTCGGCCGCGACCAATCTCCTGGGCCGGTCCGGATCGACGACGTGGACGATATCCAGGTTTGCATCGGTCGTCGCGGCAAGAATTGCGGCCCGTTCCAGCGCCAGATCGGCCCGGGGCGAAAAGTCTGTCGCTACCAGAATCCTGCGCATGGACGGCCTCTCGAGATTCGCTCTACAGTAGGATATCTCAGCGGCGACGCGACCGGAAGCGATGGATGTTGAACAATGGTGCGAAATAACAGATGGTTGATCTGATTCTTCACTCGGTGTTCGGCGAAGTCGCAATCCTGCTGGCGCTGGCCGCGGCAATCGGCTTCGCAGGGCTCATGCTCCGGCAACCGCTGATCGTGAGCTTCATCGCCGTCGGCCTGTTGGCCGGTCCGTCTGTTCTGGACGTGGTTCGGTCCGACGAGCAGATCGACTTCCTGGCCGAACTCGGGATTGCGGTACTGCTGTTCCTGGTCGGTACCAAGCTGGACGTGAAGCTGATTCGTTCACTGGGCGCCGTCGCTCTTGTGACAGGCCTGGGACAGGTAGCCTTCACTTCCGTGTTCGGCTTTCTGATCGGACTGGCGCTTGGCCTCGGCCCCGTGGCGAGCATTTATGTTGCTGTCGCGTTGACGTTTTCAAGCACCATCATCATCGTCAAGCTGTTGTCGGACAAGCGCGAGATCGACTCGCTTCACGGGCAGATCGCGCTGGGCTTTCTGATCGTCCAGGACCTGGTTGTCGTACTGTCGATGATCGTGTTGTCGACGCTGGGAATGGGCATCGCCGATGGTGCAGGCGGCGGGCGCATTGCGACGGTGCTTGTCGCGGCGACGGGAATGCTGCTGCTGGTTGTCGTGTTCGTCCGCTATCTTGCCGACCCGCTCACCCGGCGATTGGCGCGTGCTCCCGAATTGCTGGTGATTTTCGCAATCGCACTGACTGCGATCTTCGCAGCCGTGGCGGACGCAGTCGGTCTGGGCAAGGAACTCGGCGGACTGATGGCCGGCGTGGCGCTGGCCTCCACGCCGTATCGCGAGACCATCGCATCCAGGCTTGCGCCGCTGCGCGACTTTCTTCTGCTGTTCTTCTTCATTGCGCTGGGATCCAGCCTCGAGTTGTCCCAGCTGGGCGAGCATTTCAACGCCGCCGTGATCTTCTCCTTGTTCGTGTTGGTCGGCAATCCGCTCATCGTGCTCATCATCATGGGCGTGATGGGCTACCGGGCCAGGACCGGATTCCTGGCCGGGCTGACGGTGGCGCAGATCAGCGAGTTTTCGCTTATCTTCATCGCAATGGGCGTGACGCTGGGGCACGTGGGCAGCGACATGCTGGGTCTTGTCACCCTCGTGGGCCTGGTCACGATTGCCTTGTCCACCTACATGATTACCTACTCGCACCGCTTGTTTGAGTGGATCGAGCCTTATCTGGGCATATTCGAGCGCCGAAACACGCCGCGAGAGCCGGCCGACAGAAGCAGCGGTCGGCAATCCGAACGGGTCCAGGTGGTGATCTTCGGACTGGGCCGGTTCGGTACCGCGCTCGGCCAGCGGCTGCAGAGCCGCGGGGTGCGCACCCTCGGTGTAGACTTCAATCCGCTCGCGGTCAATCGTTGGCTGGCGCTGGGACTGCCGGCAGTGCACGGCGACGCCGGCGATGCCGAGCGCGTCGGCGTGCTGCCGATCGACACCGCGGACTGGGTGGTCTCGACAATTCCTGCCCTGGCACGCGATCTGCAGCAGGAAGACCCGCGGCTGAGCCTGCTTCAGAGTCTGAAGAGCGCTCGTCCAGGAATCAGGATCGCGGCGACATCGCACTCGGCGATGGAAACGCAGACGCTTCGGGATGCAGGTGCGGACATCGTTCTCGAGCCCTTTCAGGATGGCGCCGATCGCGCCGTCGAGCTCCTGGTCGGAAGTGCGCGGGTACGCGAGCGTACTGAACTGCCGCCGCTGCCATCGGAGACGCCGGACTGAATCGGTTTCAGTCTTCCTCGCGCAGCCCGAACAAAAGTGCCACCGCATGGATCTGCTCCGGCGCAATCAACAGATGGACGTGGTCACCGGGTTCAAGCATGGTCCAGCCCCTGACCGGTAACACCTTCCCATCTCGCACCAGCAGCAGGATGTCGGCGCCGTCGGGCATGGGCAGGTCCTCCACCCGGCTGCCTGCGACGACGGCGGCCGGTTCGATCAGGAACGAAAGGACGCGAACCGGCAACGCTTCGGTGGCGGTGATTTCCAGAACCGGCGTCGGGCGCGGCAGTCCGGCCCGTTCGACCCGTAGCCGGCTGACCGCCCAGCGGATCGTGGCACCGGGGATCACGGCGTTGAACACCACAATGAAAAACACGAGGTGAAACAGTTCAAGTGCGTCTTCGACGCCACTCATGACCGGATAGCTGGCAAGCAGAATCGGCACCGCACCGCGCAACCCGGTCCAGGCTATGAATGCTGTTTCCGTTCTCTCGTAGCGAAAAGGCAGCAGACAAAGCGCGACCACCAGCGGACGGGCCAGCAGCGCCAGCACCAGTCCCAGCGCAATTCCCATCAGGCCCGACGCCGCCAGCAGGCCGGGCACCGCCAAAAGCCCGAGGACCAGAAACATCGTGATCTGACCCAGCCACGCCAGCGCATCGTGGACGCGCAATATGCCGGCGCGGTAGGGCAGGCGGCGGTTGCCGAGCATCAGTGCGGCGACATAGACCGCCAGAAAACCCGAGCCAAGGAACAGCGTGGGGATGCCGAAAGCCAATAGCGCCAGGGCCAGCGTCATGGCCGGATACAGACCTGCCGCGGGTACGCGCACCCGCTGCAGCAGTTGTTGACCCATCCAGCCGATGGCAAGACCGGCCGCCAGTCCGACGGCCAGCTGCATGACGATATTGACGATGAACGAGGGCCAGCTGAAGTTGGCGCTGTCCAGCAGCACGCCGGTGAGCGTAATCGTGAGGATGACCGCCATCGGGTCGTTCAGGCCCGATTCCAGTTCCAGGGTGGCGCCCACGCGCCGCCGAAGCTGCACGTTCGATCCGCGCAGCGCCGAAAAGACCGCGGCCGCGTCGGTGGATGAAACGATGGCGCCGATCAGCAATGCTTCGGGCCATTCCAGTCCGAGCAAGCGAGCCGCCACCGCCACGACAGACGCGGTACCGACCACGCCCGCCGTGGCCAGAAGGGCTGCCGGTGCAAGATGCGGACGGGCTGCGCGCCAGGACGTATTCAGACCACCGTCGAACAGGATCAGCACCAGGCCGACGGTGCCGATGCGGAAAGCCAGGGAATGATCGGAGAAATTGGTCGGCAGCCACAGGCTGGCCAGGAGACCTATGCCGAGGAACAGCAGCACGGCCGGAAACCCGATGCGTTCCGAGGGGCGGCTGAACAGCACGCTGGCGAGGATCAGCATCCCGGCGATGGTCAACAGCCATCCAGTGGTCAGCGGTTCGCTGGTGGTCACGCAAGTCTCCGGTTCGATTTTCAATCATCGAAGCTGATTATCCCGGAACACGGTGATCGACAGGATAGGGATCCCGAGCCTGTTTGTCGCGAAGGCTTTTGACCGGGTGCGGCCTGGCGGTTGAACCTGAGCGGGTATTGGACGGCCGGGTTCTGCTCGGCGCGACGAGGAGGTCACCCCCTGCGGTTCGAGTACCGTCGGGCGATTTCCGCTACCATTCATGCTTGATCGAAGTCCCCGGCGCCCGAACCTCCAGATGACCGACAGCAATTTCTCCGACGACGAATCCCGCCTGATATCGGCACGCCCGGCAGAGGAGGAGATACGCTTCGAGGCGTCGCTGAGGCCCACCCGTCTGAGCGAGTATATCGGCCAACAGACGATGAAGGACCGGCTTGGCATTTACCTGGAATCGGCCCGGCATCGCTCCGAGGCGCTGGACCACGTGCTGATTTTCGGCCCGCCCGGGCTGGGCAAGACCACGCTGGCCAATGTGATTGCCGCCGAGATGGGCACTCAATTGCGCCAGACCTCTGGTCCGGTGCTGGAGCGCGCGGGCGATCTGGCGGCGATGCTGACCAACCTAGAGCCCGGCGACGTGCTGTTCGTCGACGAGATCCATCGCCTGTCGCCGGTGGTCGAAGAAGTGCTGTATCCGGCGATGGAAGACTACCGGATCGACATCATCATCGGCGAGGGCCCGGCGGCGCGCTCGATCCAGCTCGACCTGCCGCGCTTCACGCTGGTGGGCGCGACGACGCGGGCAGGGCTTTTGACCTCACCGCTGCGAGACCGCTTCGGCATCGTCGAGCGGCTGGAGTTCTATGGTGTCGACGACCTGGCGAAGATCGTGACGCGCTCGGCCGGCATCCTGGAAATCGCCTGCGACGGCCAGGGCGCGGCCGAAATCGCCAAACGATCGCGCGGCACGCCGCGCATCGCCAACCGCTTGTTGCGGCGAGTGCGCGATTTCGCCCAGGTGCGCGCCGACGGCGAGATCGATGCCGACGTGGCGCGCCAGGCGCTGGAAATGATGCAGGTCGACGCCCAGGGCTTCGACCAGCTGGATCGCCGGCTGCTGACGATATTGATCGAGCACTTCGACGGTGGCCCGGTAGGCGTGGAAAGCCTGGCGGCGGCGCTTTCGGAGGAACGCGGCACGATCGAAGACGTGATTGAACCATTTCTGATTCAGCAGGGGTTTTTGATCCGCACTGCCCGCGGCCGAATGGCCACCAGGCGCACCTGGGAACACCTTGGTCTGAAAGCGCCGGCGAAACCAGGCGCACCCGATCTTTTCGACGGCGGCGATTCATGACCGCAGGCGAAGCCGGATCAAACGATTCTTTCCGCTATCGCGTCTATTGGGAAGACACCGACGCCGGGGGTGTCGTGTACCACGCCCGCTATCTCCAATTCCTTGAGCGCGCGCGCTCGGACTGGCTGGCTAGCCTCGGCATTTCGCAGACCGACCTCCGGCGCGAGCAGGGACTGCTCTTTGCCGTCACGCGCATGGAGATCGACTTCCGCAAACCGGCGCGGCTGGAAGATGAACTTGCCGTCTCGGTTTGCGTCAAATCCGTGGGTCATGCCCGGATGGACTTCACCCAGCAGATTCTGCGCGGAAACGATCTGCTGATCGATGCCGCCGTGCGCGCCGCCTGCCTGGATGCAGAGCGCTTTGTGCCGGCCCGAATGCCGGTCGAAATTCAGGCAAAGCTCCGGTCAAATTCTGAGTCTTGATCGGTAAAACCATATAGAATACAAATAATTCCAGCCAACTCCCGGAAATTACATGAATGCAGACATGAACATCTGGAGCCTTATCGCCGAGGCCACGCTGGTGGTGCAGCTGGTCATGGCGGTGCTGCTGCTGGCCTCGATCGCCTCATGGGTCATCATCTTTTCCAAGCGCGCGGTGCTGGGGCGGATTGAAAAGCGCTCCAAGCAGTTCGAGGAACGGTTCTGGTCTGGCGCCGATCTCGGCCAGCTCTATGATCGGATCACCTCCGAGCACAAGGTGCGAGAGGGCCATGAGATCATTTTCGAAGCGGGCTATCGGGAATTTTCCAGGCTCAGGGAAGAGCAGCGCATCGCTGCCGATACACTGGCCGGCGGCGCGCAGCGAGCCATGCGCGTGGCGCTCACGCGCGAGATCGACCGACTCGAAAGCGGTCTGAACTTTCTGGCCACGGTCGGCTCCACCAGCCCATACGTGGGCTTGTTCGGCACGGTCTGGGGCATCATGCACGCATTCTTCGCGCTGGCCGGCGTGCAGCAAGCCACGATTGCGATGGTGGCGCCGGGCATCGCCGAGGCGCTGATCGCCACGGCCATGGGCCTGGTGGCCGCAATTCCGGCGGTGATCGCCTACAACCGCTACTCCAATCAGGTCTACAGGCTGGAAGTTCGGATGGACAACTTCAAGGAAGAGTTCGCCGGCATCCTGTTCCGCCAGGCCCGCAAGCTGCAGGATTCCTGAGCCATGCAGACCGATGCCCCCATCCAGCGACGCCGACGGGCAATGGCCGAAATCAACGTGGTGCCGTATATCGACGTGATGCTTGTGCTGCTGATCATCTTCATGGTCACCGCGCCTCTGCTCAACCTCGGCGTGGAAGTGGAATTGCCCCAGGGCAACGCCGAATCCATGGGCGAGATCGAGGATCCGCTGATGGTGACCGTGAACAGCAACGGCGATCTGTACCTGAATACCGGTGACGCACCGGAACTGATAGACGGCCAGACCCTGGTCGAGCGCGTGGGCATCCTGGTCGGGCGCAACCCCGAAATCCAGGTGCTGGTCGGCGGCGACCAGGCCGTGCCGTATCGCCATATCTACGAGACCATGGTGCTGCTGCAGCGTGCCGGGGTGGCGTCCATCGGTTTCATGGGCGACCCGCCCGAGCAGTGAAAGCGCAGGCTTCGCATAAACCGGCCCGACGCGAATCGCCGGCACGGGACACGCTGCGCGCGCTTGGAATGGCGCTGGGCGTGCACCTGGCCGGCATCGCCTTGCTGTGGCTGGGCAGCCTGAGCTGGGAACCAAAGCGGCCGCCGCAGATCGCGCCCAGTTTTACATTGGTCGACGCCTCGCCGTATCTCGAGGCCGAACGACAGGAGCAACTCGCCGAAGCGCAGGCCGAGGCCGCCGAACGCCGATTGGAACAGGCGCGGCGGGAAGAAGCGGAGCGTCAGCAGGCGCTGGTGCGGGAACGCGAACAGGAGCGGGCCGAAGAACAGCGTCAGGCTGAGCTCGAAACGCAGCGGCAGCGCCAATTGGAGCGCGAGGCCGAACAGGCCCGGCTGGCCGAGGAGCAACAGCAGATCGAGCGTGAGCGGCGCGAAGCCGAACAGGCGCGTCTGCGCGAGCTTGAGCAATTGCGCCAGCGCCGCGATGAGGCGCAACGCGAGCGCGAGGAGCAGGAGCGCCGGCTGGCCGAGATTTCCGAGCGACGCGAACAGGATGAACAACGCCAGCGGGCCGAGGCCGAGGCTGAACGTCTTCGCCTGGCAAGCGAGCAGGCGCAGGCTTCCGAGCGACGTGCCAGCCTCCGGGACGAGTATGTCGCCACAATCAGAGAACTGGTGACGCGCAACTGGATTCGGCCGCCCACCACCCAGCCGGGCGTGCGCTGCTCGGTACGTGTGGTGCAGATTCCGGGCGGAGAAATCATCGACCAGGCTATCGCCAGCCCCTGCAACGCAGACCCGGCGACGCGCCGGTCGATCATTGCCGCGGTCGAACGCGCCGCAGTCTTACCCTATCGAGGTTACGAGGATGTATTTGAACGTGAAATCAACTTTGAATTTGTTTACAACGGCTAGCCTGGCCCTGCTGCTGGTTGCGGGCAGTGTCCGGGCTCAGCTTCAGATCGAAATCGTCGACGGTGTCGAGGGCGCATTGCCCATCGCGGTGGTGCCGTTCGACTTCGGCACCGCCGAAATGCAGCCCGAAACGCCAATCCACGAAGTGATCGCGGCCGACCTGCAGCGCAGCGGC
>DATFJJ010000135.1:0-4209 GCA_035269245.1 Wenzhouxiangellaceae bacterium
CTTTTGCTTGACATATCTACTCCTTCCTGTCGTCATGATATGCCTCAAACACAAAAATCCGGACACCCCCGTTGCGGGCCTTTCCGCCGGATTCTTGTGGGAGGGACTTTCAGCCCCGATCGGTGCCGACCCATCGGCGCAGGATGCGCCTTCCACAGAAAAGAAATAGACAAAACCAGGCGGCGGGCGGTTGCAGGAAGGACAAAGTCTGCTGAGCCAAAGACCCCACTCACCACCCCAATCTGGAAGCCGCTTCAGTATCCACCGAGGCACAAAATGCCCCCGATCGCCACGACCCCGCTCCGATAACCATCGAAGCCGGAATACAGTCATCGCCCGGGCGCCAAAGAGGAACACGCCGCACGGACAAAAAGATCTCAAACCAGTGCGGTGATCAAACACCTAACCACCGGCCCCATCAACCGGCAGCGCAACTCTCTGCCGCCTGTAAGAAGCGCTTTTGCCTACTTTTCAGGCGCTTGTGAAAAGTAGGTCGCCTGCAAGCGCGCAGCGCGTGGCGAAATGAAGTTGGAGTTGAACCTGAAGTTGGAGTTGATTCAAAGGCCGCCGCACCCGGCAAGGGTGCCCTCATCACCGCGCGGCGAAATGGTTTTAGAAGTTGAATTTGAACTTAAAAAGCGGCTGCACCCGGCCCGGTGCCCTCATTCGGGAAGAGGCGTCTTCCTGCGGGCCAGGTCGCGCGCGATCCAGTCGTCGATCAGATCCCGCCATGGCGCCTGCTCCGGGTCGTGGCCGGCGTACATGCCGGCCGCCATGCGCTGGCGCTGTGCTTCGTAAAGGATCAGCGCGCAGGCAACCGAGACGTTCAGCGATTGCGTCATGCCGTGCATGGGGATGACGATGTGTTCATCGCAGGCGTCGGCGGCCTCGTCGCTGATGCCGAATTTCTCGGTGCCCAGAACAATGGCGGTGGGTCGGGTGTAGTCAACGGCCCTGAAATCGATCGCACGATCGGAGAAATGCGCTGCAACACAGGCAAAGCCGTTGCGTTTGAGTTCGCCCAGGCCGATTTGCGTATCGGGATGCCTGGTCAGGCCCACCCAGCGCTGAGCCCCCTGTGCAGTGTTGTTCAGCGCCGGCAGGCCTTGATCGCCGGGTACGGCATGGGCGTGCATGACGCCGACCGCATCGCATGTCCTGAGCACGGCGGCCAGGTTGTGCGGCTTGTGTACCCGCTCCATGAATACGGTCAGGTCCGGTTGCCGTCGACGCGCCGTGTCGATGATGCGTTGCTTTCGTTCGGGAGTCATTGCGGTATGGTACTTCGGATCGGCGACGAGTCGAAACGAGCCGGACGCCAAGAGCACGAAGGTGGTTCGAAGGTCACGGAAAATCGTTCATTATTTTGGAACGTCGCCACTGAAACCCGAAATCCGAAACCTGAACGCCATGCCGAACTTTATCGAGAACCTCAAGCAGATCATCCACCGTCACGAGCCCGAGCCCGATGAGCGCGCGCTACCCCGAGCTGCCGCTGTGCTCCTGCTGGAACTGGCCGTGGCCGACGCCGGCATCGACGACAGCGAGCGGCGCGTTATCGAGCGAGCGATGGTCGAGCGATTCGAACTGGACGAGGCCGAAGTTCAGGCGTTGATCGAAGAGGCCGCGCTTCGGCAGCGCGAATCCCACTCGCTTCACGAGTTCACGCACCAGCTGCGCACCCAGCTTTCACCCGAAGCGCGGGGCGAGCTCATCGAGTGGCTGTGGAAAGTCGGTTTTGCCGATGGCCGGCTGGATCGGCACGAGGAACATCTCGTGCGGCGCCTGGCGGACCTGCTCGGCGTGCCGCACCGCGAGTTCATTCGGCGCAAACACAGCGCGCTCGGCGACAGTTAGCAGCCCTTGCGTTGGCCGGCCGCCGCGTCGGAAGCCGTCTTCAGATCACCGGCGGCGACTCGTCAACCGGTAAAGAACTGCTGCCGGAACTGGAGTTCGAAAGGTGCGCCGTCGTGGTCGTCGGGATTGACCTGCACGTCGAAATTCAGCGTTTCCTCATTGTGGATGCGGAACTGGCCGATGTAGTAGATGGCACCCTGGTCGTTGATCTGACGCAGTTCGATTTCGCGTCGCTGACCGGTCAGATTGGTGGCCGTGGCCGTAACACGCGCCTCGGTCGGCTCGCGGTTTTCCTTGTGCAGCACGGTGATGTTCAGCATTGCCTGGGTGCCGGCGCGCTGAATCCCGTAGACGCTGGCGATTTCCGGAGAAAGCATGTTGGTGTTGAGCGTGTTGTAGTGCACTTCGTAATCGCCGAATTCCTGCGATTGCTGGGCCACTGCCGGAAATGCGGCCGCGGCGACCAGTAGCAGCAAGGCCATCACATTGATTGAACGCATACTTGTTTCTCCATGGGTAATGGTAAATTTCGGGCGCCTTGGGCAGCCTGATTGCCGTCAATCCTACTCTCCGCCCGTCGGGGCTTGCAACTTTCTATATAAGTGGACCCGCCTGGAGGCGCTTTGCCTTCAATCTCGCCGGTTCGCCTCAAGATCGTGGCGATACGCTGAACTGTGGACGGCGCGGGCTCAATGCACCCCGATCAAGATCATCAGGAACTGAATGGCGATGATCGCGATGAGCGGAGACAGGTCGATTCCGGCGATGCTTGGCACCACGCGCTGGATGGGGCTGAGAACCGGCCGGGTGAGCTGATAGATCAGCGGGATGATCGGGTGGCGCAGCCCCCCACCGACCCAGGACAGAATGACCTCGGCAATGATCAGCACCATGTACATCACCAGCAACATGCGTATCAGTCTGAAGAACGCGATTACCAGCGCCTGAAGCGGATCGGGCGTGAAGCCCGATATCGCCATTACCAGCACCACCGAGATGGTCTGTATGACGAACAGCAGTACGACCGCGGCGGTGTTGAATCGGCCCATGCGCGGAATGACCCGACCCAGCGGACCCACCAGCGGCTGGGTGACCTTGAGCAGCACCTGGCTGACCGGGTTGTAATACTCGGCGCCGACTGCCTCAAGCAGTACCCGCAGCATCAATGCCGCGATGTAAAGGCTGAACAGGGTTTCGATCAGAAAGCCGAACGCATTGCCTACGGAACCGCCCATGTCAGGATTCTCCTCCGGAGTCGTTATTCGGATCGGGGGCGCCCCCGAGTTCTTGCCCGCGCTTGACTGCGGCATCCACAGCCGCCTGCACGATATAGGCGAAATCTCTTTGTTTCAGGGTGTCCAGTGCCGCAGCCGTGGTGCCACCCGGCGAGGTGACGCGTCGCCGCAGTTCCGCCGCCGGTATCTCGTCGGCCGCCAGCATCGTCCCGGCGCCCGCTGCGGTCTGGGCCGCAAGGCCTTCGGCGGTGGCGCGGGGCAACCCGGCGGCGTGGCCCGCGTCGGCCAGGGCTTCGGCCAGGGCGAAGAAATACGCCGGTCCGGAACCCGAGACGGCGGTGACGACATCCATCAGGGATTCGTCTTCGATCTCGAAGACCTTGCCGACGGCCTGGAACAAGGTTCGGGTGGCGTCTCGCTGTGCTTCGGTGCAGCCGGGTGCAGCATACATCCCGGTTGCGCCCGCGCCGTGCAACGCCGGGGTGTTGGGCATTACCCGCACTACCGCGCGCTCGGCGCCCAGGGCAGTGCAAAGCCTGGCGACCGGGATGCCGGCAGCGACGCTGACGACCACGCTGTGTTCCGCGAGCGCGGAGGCAATCGACTTGCCGACCGCGTCGATGACCTGCGGCTTGACCGCGAGCACCACGACGTCGGCGCCGGCGACGGCCTGGTCGTTGGCGTCCAGGGTTGCGATGCCGTATTCGTTCGCTATCGCAGCGCGGGTATCGGGGTCGGGATCGGCCGCGACCAGCCGCTGGGCCGGATGGCCGCGTGCGATCAGGCCGCCGATGAGGGCGCGCGCCATGTTGCCCGCGCCGATCATTGCAATTCTGGGACTGGTGCCGGTGTCTCTCATGGCCGCGATTCTAACCTGCCCGGTGTCCTCCGCCGCGCCCGTAGCTATTCCCTAGCCGCGCGGGCCGAATAGCGCCGTGCCCACGCGCACCATCGTCGATCCCTCCTCTATGGCCGCCTCCAGATCGGCGGACATGCCCATGGAGAGGGTATCGACGCTGGCATGGCGGGCCTGCAACGACTCGAACAAGGCGCGCATTCGGGCGAACGCGGCGCGTGCCTGCTCCGGTGAATTATCGGCCGACGGGATGGCCATCAG
>DATFJJ010000136.1:0-2378 GCA_035269245.1 Wenzhouxiangellaceae bacterium
GTTGTCCATCTGCATCCGGTTGCCGGCCGAAGTCTCCAGTCGATTCTGACCGACACCTGGACAGCCGGCGGGTCAGTCGGAGGGGAAATCCCGGCGCCTACTGCCAGGCCATCCGAAGCGCGACGACCAGCAGGAAGATACCGAACACCCTTCCAAGCAACTCCGAACCGATGCGGTGCGCCAGCGTCGCACCAAGCGGCGCGGCCAGGCTGCCGGCCAGCCCGATCAATACCGCCCCGGGCAAGTAGAGGTATCCCAGGCTGGAAGGCCAGAGCTGCTGTCCCCAGCCCTCGACCACGAAACCGGCGCTTCCGGCCAGCGCGATCGGCCAGCCGCAGGCCGCCGCAATGCCGACGGCCCGAAGCGTCGAGTAGCCGTTCCAGGCCAGGTAGGGCACGTTGAAACTGCCGCCGCCGATACCAATCATGGCCGAAACGCCGCCGATCAAAGGGCCGGCGACAGGCCATGCGCGCGCGCGCGGGAGTACCTGCCGCGTGCCTGCGCTGCCACCGATGAGCATGCGCAGCGCAATCACTGCGGTGATCAACGCGAATACGCGCGCCAGCGCCGGACCGGACAGCCCGGTCGCGAACCGCGCGCCGAGCAGCGCACCCAGCGCTATGACGGGCCCCAGACGGAGCACCGCCTTCCAGTCGACGGTGCCTCGGCGTGCGTGGGACCAGGCGCTGGCCGCCGAAGTCAACAACATCGATCCCAGCGCCGTGGCCACCGCCATCGGTACTGCCAGATCGATTCCGGCACCCTGTGCGATCAGCAGAGCGGTCATCGCCGGTACAATCACGAGACCACCGCCAATGCCCAACAGGCCCGCCAGAATGCCCGCAACGGCACCGATAGCAATCAGCGCAATATATTCGACCACTCCGGGTCCCTTTAAGAAGAGCCTTTTGGGAAGGGTACTACCAATCCTGATGCTGTCCCTGGCCGGTCTCGTCTCACAAGTGGCGTGGTCGCAAACGGTCGATGCTAATTCGGCCGAGCGAGCGGTCTTTCTGGAGGCCTGGAAAGAGGCCGGAAAAGGCAACGACGGCGCCCTGCGCCGGGCCATCGAGCAAATTCCCGACTACGCACTCACGCCCTACCTCAGGTTCGAACTCCGGCGACAGAACCTGGACGACCAGGCCGGACCGGAGATGGAGCGATTTCTTGCCACCTATCGCAACTGGTCGTTTGCCGACCGCCTGGAGAAACAGTGGCTGCGGACACTGGCCGGGGACGGCGACGACGCCGCGCTGCTTCGCTACGGCACCGGCGCCGACGATGCCGAGATTCGCTGCCGCATCGAGCTCGCGCGTCTCGAGCGCGACGAAATCGACGGGCTTGAATCCAGGGCCGGCGCGCTCTGGCTGAGCCCGGTTTCCCAGCCGCGCGCCTGCGACCCGCTGTTCAGGTGGTGGAAGCGGCAGGGCCATCCTGACGTGGAAACGGCCTGGCAGCGGTTCGGCATGGCCATCGAGGCCAGTGAATACGATCTGGCACGCTACCTCAGGCGCTATCTGCATCCCGACGACCGGATGCTGGCCGAGGGGTGGCTCAGGCTCGCCACCCGCACCTCAAACGAACTATCTACCGGCGTCGACTGGCCCGACCAGGAACGCGCCCGTCGCCTGGTGGCCTGGGGTCTGCACCGGCTGGCGCCCAACGACTGGCAGCGCGCCGACCGGCTTCATAACCACCTGGCCGCGCGGTTTTCCTTCACCGATGACGAAATCGGTCCGGCCCTGCGACGCATTGCGCTGTTCCGGGCCGTCGATCTCGATGCCGGCGCGATAGAGGCCATCGACGCGCTGCCCGCGCGGCTGATCGATCAACAGATGCTGGAGTGGCGTCTGCGCGCTGCACTCGCCAACGACGAATGGGAAGAAGCACTCGCCAGCATCGAGCGCATGCCCGCCGAACAGCAGATCAGGGAGCGTTGGCGTTACTGGCGTGCCCGGGCCCTCGCCGAACTGCGCCGCCCCGAAGCCGGACTGGTGTACGCCACGCTATCGTCGGAATCGGACTATTACGGATTTCTTGCCGCGCTGCGCAGCAACCAGCCGCTCACCTTGTGCAGCCGGGAACTCGATGCGGACGGCGAAGCACAGCGCAGATTGCTGCGCGATGCCGAGTTCAACCGGGCAATCGAGTTGTATCGGGCCGGATTGGTCTGGCATGCACGCTGGACGTTCGAGCGGGTCAGCCGCAGGCTGAGCGCAAACGAGCAGCGCCAGGCCGCACTGCTGGCCGCGGCGCTGGGCTGGCACGATCGCGCCATCGTACTGCTGGGCCGGTCCGGAGCGATGAATGCCTACGCTTGGCGATTTCCGGTCGTGGAGCGCGAAAGAGTCAACGCGAACGCAGCCCGACACGGCGTG
>DATFJJ010000137.1:0-5600 GCA_035269245.1 Wenzhouxiangellaceae bacterium
CTGTACTCTAATGTACTGTCTGGTATCAATTGATGGTATGAAAGCCCCGCAAAGGGTCCGCAACAAGGTGCAAGCTGCAGGGCACAATTTTATTCTGTGTTCAAGGCTTGGAACGCCGTTGCGGGCGCTCCCTTCGGACGAGCCGCGAAGCGGCCATCTGCGGCGTCGCGCTCTCTTGAAAGGGGATCGCCCTTCCGGCCAGAGCGCGCCTGGAAGCTGAACGCTTGGCGACTCGCTCATCTCACCAATTAATATCGGACAGTACACTAGATCAACGCGTGCATTGTGCCCCAGGCGCGGTCTCCGAGGCGACCGGCAGAAGCGGAAGCGCGCCTGCCGGGGCTGTCCATGCAGTCGGAGAAACCGGCTTTCGCCTGTTCGGTTCCCGCGTTGCTGTGCTATCTTTTCGAGCGTGAATATCCCTCGCATCATCATCGTGCTGCTGGCGCTTGCCGGCCTGTCCGGACTGGCGGCAGCGCAACAGGAATTGTATGTGGGCGAGGCCGTCGTTGCCGACGGCCGGCCCGACGCACGCGCCCCGATTCTGGATGCCCTCGACCAGGTGCTGATTCGCTTGACCGGGCGCGTGGGCGAGGATGTCGTTGCGACCCTGGGGCTGGATTCGGACCAGGCCTCGGCGCTTGCGCTGGGGCGCCAGTTCAAGCGTGTCGACGTTCCCGTGGCGGGGGGTGGATTCGTGGAGCAGCGGCGCCTGAGCGTCGACTTCGATCCGGCATCAGTCAATCGCCTCATCGACGAGGCCGGTCTGCTGCGCTGGGGCTCGGAGCGCCCGGAGCTGTTGCTGTGGATCGTGGTCGAGGGCGAGCGCGGTGCTGAGTACCTGGAACAGGACCGGATGCTTCAGCACGCCATCGACCAGCTGGCATTTCGCTACGGAATCGAGCTGACGCGCCCGATTCTCGATGCCAGCGATCGGGTCGAAGTGACGCCGGCCGATGTGCGCGGCGGCTTCACGGGCGTCGCCACCGCGGCCATGCGGCGCTACGGCGCCGATGGCGTGATCATGCTTGATCTCAGGCCCAACCGCGATTTCTGGACCGGTCGGTGGGCCTGGCGCATCGGCGATCAGGAAAGCGCCTTCCAGCGCTCCGGTGCCGGGCGCGCCGAAGTCGTCGAACTGGGCCTGGGGCGGATCGCCGAGGCGCTGTCGGCTCGTTTCGCGGTGCGACCCTCGGGCGGTGGCGAACATCGCCTGGTCGTCGGCGGTATCGAGACCTCCGCGCATTACAACGAAGTCCAGGAATTCCTGGAGGCGTTGACCGGCGTCGATTCCGTTCGGGTCACTTCGGCCTCCGATGCAACGATGACGTTCTCAGTCCGTGCTTCCACGGATGGACTCCGCCAGCGAATCGAGTTGACCGGACCGCTGGAATTCCTGCGCCACGACCTGGCGACGGATACTCTTTTCTACCGGTTTTCCCTGTAGCGGCGTCGGCGGCAAACGACATGCTTTCGATCCGGGACCTGCCCAATGTACTGACGGTCACGCGTATGTTGCTGGTCGGGCCGCTTGTCTACCTGCTGCTGACCGAGCGTTACGTCGCGGCGCTCGTGCTCGCAGTCGTGTCGGGCGTGAGCGACTGGCTCGATGGTGCGCTGGCGCGTCGCTTCAGCTGGCAGAGCAAATTCGGTGGCGTGCTGGATCCGTTGGCCGACAAGACACTGATGATCGCCGTCTACGCCACGCTGGCATGGCTGGGTCATCTTCCGGCCTGGCTGTTCTGGTTGGTGGTGCTGCGCGATCTGGTGATCGTGAGTGGCGGGCTTGTTTATCACTACAGGATCGAACCGGTTCGCACCGAGCCGACCCGCTTGTCGAAGTTCAATACGCTGTGCCAGGTGTTGCTGATGTGGGCAGTGCTGACGGCGCTTGCCGGTCTCGTGCTGCCGCAGATCGTTATCCAGGGCCTGATCTGGCTGGTGACCTTTACCGTGCTCGCGACAATGTTCCAGTACGTGGCGATCTGGGGCCTGCGGGCCCGCGCAGTCGTCCGCAACCGAAACTTGCAGTGAACATGCCGCAGCTTCCCCTTTCACTGACGCCGCCGCGCCGGAAGCGGTTGGACAACTTCGTCGCCGGCACCAATGCGCCCGTCGTCAGATCTCTCAGGCACGGTCTGGAAGAGCGTGGATGGGTGCTGCTGTGCGGTCCGGAAGGCAGTGGAAAATCTCACCTGGCGCTAGGCGTGCTGGCTGAATGGTCATCCGGTCAACGGCGCGCCTTGTATGTGCCGTGCCGCGAACGGGGCGCGGCTGAATTGCTTGCCAGCGGCGATGCCGAACTGGCGGTGGTCGAGGATATCGAGGCCCTTGCCGGCCGCAGTCAGGCCGAGATTGGACTGTTCAATGCGCTGAACCGCTGGCGGGCGGCGCGTACCGCGGTGCTGATGACCGGAAGCGGTGCAACACCGTTCGACCTGCCGGATCTCGTATCCCGGGTCAGCCAGGCCGCGCGCCTGACCCTGAAGCCGCTGGACGACGAAGGGCTTTCACGGCTCATCGGGCAACTGATTGCCGATTTTCACGTGGTGCCCGGCCGCGGACTTGCCGACTACCTGATGCGGCACGGGCCGCGATCGGCAGGAAGCCTGGCGGACCTGTTCGAACGGATCAGTCGCAGGGCCCAGGCCGAGCGGCGGGTCGTTTCGGTGCCGCTGGTGCGCGAGGCTTTGAAGGGCGGCTGAACCCGCTGAAACAAAACCGCCCGGCGCGGGGCCGGGCGGTTATTGAAAGGCTGAAGAAAAATTGCTACTTCAGCGTGGATTCGGCCACGAAGTCTATGCCCTTCTCGCCGAGGCGAATCTTGAACGAGGCCTGGTCGTAGATTTCAGCCAGCGCTTCATACTGCGCGCGCTGCGCGTCCAGGCCCATGGCGGCCTCTTCGCTATCCATGTCGCCCAGAGCCGATTCGGCCACGTCGACCAGCTCAAGCAGCATCCGGAAATCCATTCTGCCGGCCATAAGGAACTCGTCGGCGGAGGTCGCCTCGATGGCGCTGGTCAGCGCGTCCACGTTTTCCTCGCCGATCGCGATTCCGATGGCGTTCTCACCCATCGCAAGCCAGGCTTTCAGGTTGGCCTGCTGCAGCTGCGGAATGGCACCTTCGGGCACCGGCAACGGTTCACCGCCGGGCTCGAGCTGCATTTCAGCCACGGCCGGCGAGAACATCTGCGCCATGCCGACCAAGAGCTGCGGGTTGCGCATGAAGAAGCTCAGGGTGCCACCGCCGGTGGGTATCCCGTCAGCGAAGCTGAAGGTCTCGGCTTCGAGGAACAGACCATGGAGGTTGGTGATTATCGGCGGGATCGGTCGATTGAGGTTTTCCTGCAGCGCTGGCGCCTGGGCCGCGATCTCCTTGAAGCTTGGGCATTGCGGCGGGTTGGCCACCCAGCCGGCGACCAGCCCGCGGGCAAATTCGCGGCCGGCTACCAGATCGAATGCCAGGCCGAAATTGAACAGGCCGGACAGATCTCGGTCAATGCTCACGGGCGCCTGGGCGATCGGTGCGAGGCTTGCGGCAAGTTTGGCAGACGTCTCCTGGCGTGCCAGGAAGTCGGCGTTGCTTTCAGTCATGCGCGTGTAGCCGAACACCAGGCGCGGCAGGGCTTCGGTGACCGCCTGGTATTCCGCGACGCAGGCCGGGTTCTCTACCACGGAGGTGAACGATTCGTCGCCGTGCGCAAGACGCGCGAGCGCGGTGTCGCCGGTCATCAGATCGTTGACCATGCGCTGCCAATCCATGAAGCCGCTGCCATAGCTGGAGAAACCGATTTCCTGGTTGAAGGCTTCAAATGCGTCGCTGCCCATTGCGTCGGCCGGTTCGTACTGGCCGGCAACGCGAGCCAACATGGCCGCGTCATCAGGAATCAGCGCCGCTGTAACCGAATCCTGGTCATGCGTCATCGCGATGCCGAAACCCTCTGCGAGCTCGAACCAGACCACTTCAACGCCGTTGATGTCGCGGCGTTGCAACGGTTGTTCCAGATCGGATTCCACTCGGGCGATCAGTTCGTTGAACGCGGCGCCATCGGAAAGCTCGAGTTCTGCGAAGGGCATGAGATCGACGCCGTAGAAGGCGTAGAACGGATTTGCGTGCATCCCGGCCGCTTCCCAGCCCTCGCGCGTCGAAAGCGCCTTGACCTCGTTGATCAGCGCGGCTATTTCCGGCGTGACCTCCTCATCTTCGGCCAGCGCATCGAAAATGGTCTCGTTGCTTTTCGCGCTCGCTTCGCTCATTGCCCAGGCTTTATCGACGACTGCCTCGGGCAAGCGCTCGAGGTTGGCATAGAAGTACGTGGTATCGGCGTCGATATTTACCAGGAAGCCGTTCAAATCGGAACTGGAGGCTGCTGCGGGCCGAGATTCCTGCGGCTGTGGCGCTTCAGTTTCGGACTCGCCGCAACCTGCGGTAATCAGAGCGGCAAAAATGGCCGCAATGCACAAACGATTCATTGGATTCCTCCCGGAAATGTCAGGTTCTTTAGTGTTGTACAACAGTAACACACTAGTCAGGTCCAGCGCAAGTGAACTTCGGTCCCGAAGGCACTTCCGCGAGCCGTTGACGTCATAATACCCAAGGAGTCGGCCGAACAGTCGCTGCCTTGCGTTCCGTAGCGGATCGCCGGTGGAGGAAAGTCCGGGCTTCACAGGGCAGGGTGCCAGGTAATGCCTGGGAGGCGCGAGCCTATGGAAAGTGCCACAGAAAACAAACCGCCTCCGGTTTCGACCGGCGGTAAGGGTGAAAAGGTGCGGTAAGAGCGCACCGCGTCGCGGGCAACCGTCGGCGGCACGGTAAACCCCACCCGAAGCAAGGCCAAATAGGGATGCGACGGCGCGGCCCGCGCTGCATCCGGGTAGGCTGCTCGAGGCGGCTGGTGACAGCCGTCCCAGATGAATGACTGTTCTCGACAGAACCCGGCTTACAGGCCGACTCCTTTTTTTCGCTTTTGCCGCGGCAAAAGCTGTTGAAAGCGCTTTTTTACTTCGACTCCAAAGGCCTTTCGGCATGCGCAGATAGAGGCACCTTTGCCGGGTGCGGGCGGCTTTCGATTTCAACTTCAACTTCAAAAGCCGTTTCGCCGCCAGCTGCGCTGGCTGATGCGAGTGACTTTTTTCGGTTGCAAAAAAAGTAACCAAAAATGCGCTTTACAGGCGGCAGCTGGCAGCGGTGCTGGTCGAAGGGGTCTGGGGGTTTGGTGTCAGGCATGGGGTTTCGATTGCGGATCTTTCTGTCCGATCGGCGTGTTCCGCTTTGGCTTACGGGTGACGAGGAGATTCCGGCTTCGATAATTATCGGAGCGGGGTTGTCTCGATCGTGCCGGCACTGATCTCCTGGGGATGCTGAAGTGGGTTCCAGTTCAGGGGGAGTTTGGGAGGTCTGGGCCTGGTTTCGGTCGGGATTCTTTTCCGGTGGCGGGCGTTGCGCAGCTAGCCGCTGGGTTGTTGTGGGAAGGGCTTCCAGCCCCGATTGGGTCCGGCCCATCGGCGCAAGATGCGCCTCCCATAGAAAAGAAGGCGAGGGCCTGTCAGAAATTCTGTGTGCGAGGCGGTGGTCAAACTGTCGGCCTGGTGAAGCGATC
>DATFJJ010000138.1:0-2005 GCA_035269245.1 Wenzhouxiangellaceae bacterium
ACGGGTTGGGTCGTCCCGACTCGTTCGAGGCGACAGCATCGCGCGAAGCGCCGGCAGCTAAGCCAGAGTACGGTCCTGCCGAAGCGGGTAGCGGTAACCCGGACACTGCCGAACCCGTGCTGCCGGGCGAGTCCGAGACAGAGACTGCGCCCGAGCCCGAAATTTCCCTGGAGCGGCAGCAGCACCTGCTTCGCGAAGACCTGGCGGTGCGGCTGGGGCCCGGCCAACTCGAAATGATCGTAGAAGAGCGACTGCTGGAGCGGCTGGTGACCACCGTCAACAGCCTGGATGGTGAACCCGTGCCGCTGCGCTTCCGGCCGCTGGCACACGTGCCGGGCCTGCCGCGCCTGGATTCCGAGGGTGATGATTGGCGGTTGCCTGAGACGCCCGACCCGCGGTATCGGCTTTATCGGGCAATGTTCGATCGCCTGGATGCCGTGGAGATGGCCGAACTGTTCGACCGGTACGCACCGGCCCTGGAGAGAGCCTGGCAAGCGCTCGGCGAAGATGCCGGACAGACGTTTCGGCAGCGAACGATCGAGGTCCTTGAGCACCTGGCCGAATTCGAACCGCCCGCGGCCCGCCCGGCGCTGCATCAGCCGAAGGTTCTCTACGAGTATATCGATCCAGCGCTGGAACAGCTCTCCTGGGGCCGCAAGATTCTCGTTCGGATTGGCCCGGAGCACGCGCCCCCCGTTCAGCGCAAGCTGGCAGCGTTGGCGGATCGACTTGCGAGACAGGCCCGGTAGACGGGTCGGGTAGACTGGAAGATCAAATCCTGCATAACCATTCAGACCCTGGCGGCCGACATGAAATCAGTCTTCTCAGCGATCTTCCTGACGACAATGCTGGCCGCTTGCGCCAGCAGCCCCTTCGACACCGCGGGCCGCGAGCCGGCCGCGCTGGGTCCCGGCGAAGCTTTGGCCCGATCCGATGCCACCGGCGCCCGGGTCATCTGGGGCGGACGCATCGTCGGCATCGTCAATCGAGACGACGCCACCGAGGTGGAGGTGCTGGCGTTGCCGCTGGGCCCGGGGGACCGGCCAAGGCGTGAAGCCGACGGCGGCGCCCGCTTCGTCATCCTGCAACCCGGTTTCCTGGATCCGATGACCTATGCGCCGGGCCGTTACGTCACCGCGCTCGGGCGATTCACGGGCATCGAATCGCGCTCGGTCGGGGCGTTTCCGCTGGATCATCCGGTGATGGTGGCCGAGCAGATCGAACTGTGGCCTGTGAACCCGAATAGCAGCCGCGCCAATCTGAACCTCGGTATCGGCGTGAGTTTCTGATTTCAGTCCGGATGAGCGTGGCGCACGAGCGCCCATTCCACGTGTTCGCGAACGACCGGGGATGGATAGTCCCGGCGAGCCTGCAGCGCCGAGACAACGGCGGGGGTGGTCGGCGCATTGCCCAGGCCTACGGCGAGGTTCCGGAGCCAGCGATCGAAGCCGATCCGGCGAATCGCGGTGCCTTCGGTACGCGACAGGAACGTGTCTTCGTCCCAGCCGAACAGTTCCACCAGCGAGCCGGCATCCAGGTCCTCGCGCGGCTGAAAGTCGTCTTCGCCGCTAAATTGCGCGTAGCGGTTCCAGGGGCACACCGCCTGGCAGTCGTCGCAGCCGTAGATCCGGTTGCCGATCGCTTCGCGGAATTCCAGCGGTATCGATCCCTGAAGTTCAATCGTCAGATAGGAGATGCAGCGCCTGGCGTCGAGCTCGTAGGGTGCCGTGATTGCCCGGGTGGGGCAGACGTCGATGCACTTGCGGCAAGATCCGCAGTGGTCGCGCACCGGCCGGTCGGGCTCGAAATCGAGGTCGGTATAGATTTCGCCGAGGAAAAACCAGCTTCCATTGCGGCGGTTCAACAGATTGGTGTGCTTGCCGATCCAGCCCAGCCCGGCCTTGGCCGCCAGAGGCTTTTCCATCACAGGCGCCGAGTCGGTGAATACCCGATAGCCGAACGGCCCGATTTCGTTCTCGATCTTCTGCGCGAGTCTCTTGAGCCG
>DATFJJ010000139.1:0-2920 GCA_035269245.1 Wenzhouxiangellaceae bacterium
CCCTGAATGAACGCCACCCCTTCCAGGGCGTCCATGGGCAGGATATCCAGCGCCACCACCCGGCCCTGCGGACCGGCGCGCTCTGCCGCCACCTGGGCCCAGCTGCCCGGCGCCGCACCGAGATCGACGATCTTCCGACCCGGCTTCAGGAAATGATCGCGTTCGTCCAGCTCGAGCAGCTTGAACGCCGCACGGGCCCGGTAACCACGACTTCGCGCCTGTTTAACATAAGGATCGGCGGCCTGTCGGGACAGCCAGCGATTAGAGCTCATGCGGGGAACCGGGTTCTGTAATTCCTCAATTATCGCATCCCCGCCGTTGGTAAGCCTCCGGAATTACTGTCGGCACCATCGGTGATATGATCCTGCGCCTGTGCAAACCTGAATTCACCATGTCGCTCAACAACAACCAGATTCGCCAGCTTCGCGGGCTCTGCCACGATCTCTCACCGGTAGTGATGGTGGCCGACAAGGGGCTCAGCGAAAACGTCCGCGCCGAGATCGAAACCGCGCTGGACAGCCACGAGCTGATCAAGATAAAGCTGCGCGGCGAGCGCGAGCAACGACGCGAGTGGATCGATCAGATCCTCGCCGAGACCTCGTCCGAGCTGGTGCAGAAGATCGGTCAGGTCGCCTGTTTTTACCGCCCCAATCCGAAGAACCCGAAAATCCTGGTCTAAGGTTCCTCAATGCAACTCACCGAAAACCGCCCCGAAGAGCAGTATTTCATCCATTCGCTGGATCCGGATGCCATCCAGATCGTGGAAGATCGGTACAGCCGGAGCCTGATTTTGTCGCCCGTCGAAGGCGTGCGTGAATGGGCGGTCGAAAGCATCGACGAGCTTGAATCCAGCCATTTCGCTCCGATCCTGGAATGGTCGCCGGACGTGGTTTTGCTGGCCTCCGGCCGCACCCAGCGCTTTCCCTCGCGCGAGATCCAGGTCGAAATGCTGCGAAACAACATCGGCCTGGAGGTGATGACGCTGGAAGCGGCCGCGCGGACCTTCAACGTGCTGGCCAGCGAAGACCGACGCGTCGTGGCGGCGCTGATCTGGGAACCACAGTTCAGCGGGGCGGAAGATAGTTGACCGGGTCGTCGGGCTTGCCGTCCCGACGGATTTCGAAATGCAGCACGAACTGATCGCGCTCGTTGCTGCCCATGCGCGCGATCAGTTGTCCGGACCGAACCGGCTGGCCCTCCCCGATCAGCCGCTCGCGGTTGTGTGCGTACGCCGACAGCATCCGGTCGGAGTGCTTGATGATGATCAACTCGCCGTAGCCGATCAGCCCATTGCCGCTGTAGACCACCTCGCCGTCGGCGGCAGCCCGTATCGGCTGGCCGCCTTCGCCCGAGATCAGGATGCCCTTGCGCGACGCGCCGGCATTGAATCCGCGCGCGATGCCGCCGTTGGTAGGCCAGCGCCAGGCCACGCCGGCCACGCTGCGGGTAGCGGCCGCAGGCACCGGCGATGAATCGGGGTCGACCTCGGGAGCCGAAGGTCGCTGGTCAGCCGTCGGCGCCGGCCGCGGTTTGCGCTGGGCCGGCACCGTCCCGGACACGCTATCTGAAGCCTTCGGGTCGGGCTTGGGGGTGGATATAGCGGCGCCTGGCTCGCTTTCCCGCACGGCGCCGTTGCCGCGACCTGCCGCGGGGGCCGGCGTGGTCTCGGGTGTTTCAACCGCCACCACGGCCGGGCGCATGTCCGGCGGCGCCTGCAGGCGAAGCCAATCACCTACGTGAATCGTGTAAGGCGCGGAGATGTCGTTCCAACGCGCCACGCGGCGCCAGTCCAGCCCGTAGCCGAAAGCGATCGAGTAAAGCGTGTCCCCTCTACGGACTCTGTAGGCCTCGGGTACCGGCGGCAGGCGCGACTCGGCCGAACTCGAGGCCCGCTGATCAGGCATCAGCGGACCCGGGGCGCCACAACCCGGCAGCATCACATACGCCAAGGCCATGGCTGCAAGGCAGCATATCCGAATCATCCCGGCACGGCGTCGCTCTCCATTCATCGATAGAGGTAGAACAATGCGGCCACCACGGTCAGCGCGATCACGGCCCAGCCGATCGCATCGACCCAGTTGCGCAGCCGGCCCGCCATGCTTTCGCCGCCGGCCCAGACCAGGCCCGCCACCAGGAAAAACCGGGCACCGCGGCCTATCACACTGCCGAGTATGAACCCCGGCAACGGCATCAGCAAGGCGCCGCCGGCGATCGTGATGATCTTGAACGGTATTGGCGTGAATCCGGCCACGATCACGAACCAGATGCCGTAGTCGCGGAATGCGTTTACCGCACTCTCGTAATGATGCACGTAGCCCACCCGCTCGAGCAGAGGCAGAATCAGCTCGAGCCCCAGCCAGCCGATCAGGTAGCCGACGACGCCGCCGGTCACCGAAGCCAGCGTCGTCAGCAGGGCCAGCGACCAGGCCCGGCTTCGCTCAGCCAGCACCATGGGCGCGAGCATCACGTCGGGCGGAATCGGAAAGAAGGTCGCTTCAGCGAAGCTCAGGCCCGCCAGGTAGCGCGACGCGTGCCGATGCCGGGACCAGATCAGGACACGATCGTAGAGGCCGCGAAACATGTCAGATACCGTTCGAGACTTGCGTCGAGCCGGCGTTGCCAAAAAATCTTCGAGCAAGTCTGCGCGCCGCGCGTTTCACCCGGTATAGGCGTCGTCGCGCCCACCCGGTGTTATTCAGAACTTCCCCTACCCGAACCTTGGTGCGGAAACCAGTTCGCGCATTTTGCATTGCCACTAGTCCAGCCCCTCCAGTAGCGGAACGAAACTCACCGCACCCAACGATTCGCGTTCGAAGTCATCGTCCCGGCGAGTGAAGCGAACCAGATCCTGGCCTCCGCCCGGCTCGCTCGACGGCGCAACCAGGACACCGCCTTCCCCGAGCTGTTCGAACAATGTTTC
>DATFJJ010000140.1:0-4512 GCA_035269245.1 Wenzhouxiangellaceae bacterium
GCCCCAGTCCGTGCTTCATCGCCAGGATGAATTCGGCGATCAGCTCGCCGGCATGGGCGCCGACAATGGTCGCGCCCAGGATTTTGTCCTTGCCCGGTTCGGTCAGCACCTTGACGAAGCCTGCGTCCGCACTGTCGGCGATGGCGCGATCCAGATCGTCGATGCCGTAGCAGGTCAGTTCGTAGTCCACCTCCTGTTCCCGGGCTTCGGTTTCGCTCAGGCCCACGCGCGCGACTTCAGGGTCGGTGAACGTAGCCCATGGAATCACGCGGTAATCGGCTCGGAACGACCAGAACGGCGCGAGCAGGGCGTTGACCGAAGCAAACCAGGCCTGGTGCGCAGCCACGTGCGTGAACTGGTAGGGGCCGGCGACGTCCCCGCAGACCAGGATGTTGGGGAAGTTGGTCCGCAGGAACGAATCGGTCTCGATCGTGCCGCGATTGCTCACTCGAACGCCCAGTTCCTCCAGCCCGAAACCGCGGGTGCGCGCCTTTCGGCCTAGCGCCACAAGCACGCGATCGAACTCGATCGATTCTTCCGCACCGTCACGGTCGCACACGACGCGTCCGCCGCCATTGCTTGCGGCCTCGAAGCGGCTTGCCTTGTATCCGGTGGCAAGGTTCAGACCCTCGGCCTCGAGCCGCTGCATCAACGCTTCGCTGGCGTCGGGATCCTCGCGCGGCACCAGTCTGTCGGCCATTTCGATGATGGTCACCTTCGAGCCCAGGCGGGCAAAGGCCTGGGCAAGTTCGCAGCCGATAGGCCCACCGCCCAGCACCGCAAAGCGCTCGGGAAGTTGCTGGAGTTCCCAGATCGTGTCGCTGGTGACGTATTCGACGTCCCCCAGCCCGTCTATCGGCGGCACCAGCGGCTCGGCGCCGGTAGCCAGGATTATCGACCGCGCGGTGATAGTCCTGCCGTCGACTTCCACGGCCCAGGGCGATACCAGCTTGCCCGTGCCTTCGATCACGTCCACACCCATGCCCCGATAGCGCTCCGGCGAGTCGTGTGGTTCGATTTTTTTGATGATTTCCCGTACCCGCTGCATTACGTCGGCGAGCGAGAAATCAGCGGTCATGGACTTGATACCGTAGCGCTCCGAATCGCGCGCGTCCTGTACCAGGCGCGCAGTTCTCAGCAACGCCTTGGATGGCACGCAGCCGGTATTGAGGCAGTCACCGCCCATCTTGTTCTTCTCGATCAGCGCTACCTTTGCGTTGATCGTGGCGCCGATATAGGCCGAAACGAGGCCGGCCGAGCCGGCACCGAGCACGATGATGTTGTAATCGAACGATTTCGGCTTGCTGTGCCCGGCATAAACCTTGCGATGCTTGAGCAAACGCAGCACCCAGCGCAGGATCAGCGGCAACAGTCCCAGTAGCGCGAAGGCACCGATGAGTTCCAGCGAGAGAATGTCGCCGGTGGATTCGATCTGGCCCAGCTGTGTGCCGGCGTTGACGTAGACGAGCGTGGCCGGCAGCATGCCGAGCTGGCTCACCCAGTAATACGTCCAGGTGCGGATCGGGGTCAGCGCCATCACCAGGTTGATGACCCAGAACGGGAACACCGGCACCAGCCGCAGCGCCAGCAGGTAAAAAGCGCCGTCCTTTTCGACTCCCGCGTTGATGGTCTTCAGGCGCTTTCTGAATTTCTTCTGAATTGCGTCGCGAAACAGGAAGCGCGCGGCCAGGAAAACAAGCGTTGCGCCGATGGAGGAGGCGAAAGATACCGCGATCGTTCCGGCTGCCAGCCCGAAGAGCGCGCCGCCGGCGATGGTGAGAACGGCCGCACCCGGCAACGACAGCGCCGCCATCACGATGTAGACGCCCATGTAAAGCGCGAGCATGCCGAAGAAATTGCGATCGATGAACGTCAACAGTTGATCGCGGCGCTCGCGCAACTCGGCGAGGCTGAAGTACTGGCCGAGATCGAACCAGAAGTAAGCCCCCACGAGGAGAGCAATCAGCGCGAGAATCGCCAGTCGGGTCGTGGTCTTGCTCATCGGGTACTACTCCTCGGGCACGGGGCGTGACGGATCATACAGCGACGTATGGACCGGGAACGGCGAGGTTTGATTGCTTATCCGTGCCGAGATCATGCCCCCGGCGGGAGTCCACTAGCGCGCAAGCAGCGTTTCGTCATGCTGCGCAGTGCTTGCGCCGAGCGCGCCGAGCTTTCGCAGGTCGTCTACGCTGATCAGGCCCTGGCCGACCTTGCGCATCCCGTCGTCCAGCAAAAAGGAGTGACCGCGCTCGGCCAGTCCCGCGCGTAACGCGTGCACGTGCTCGTGCTTGACGATACGGCCATAGTCGTCTTCGGTCGGACGCCAGATCTCGAAAATTCCGATTCTTCCGCGGTAACCCACGCCGCCGCAGGCATCGCATCCTTCCGCGGCGTGTACGGATTCCGGGACGTCCAGTTCCAGCGAGTCCATCCAGGCACGAGCTCGCTCGCCAGGTTCACGTTCGACGCTGCAATCCGGGCAAAGCCGTCGAACCAGGCGCTGCGCGACGACGAGATCCAGGTTCGAGGCAATTTCGAAGTCATCCAGGCCGTAATTTCGCAACACGGTGACCGTGTCTATCGCGTCACGGGCGTGCAGCGAGGCCATGGTGGCCCGGCCACCGGCAGCGGCGTTGATGGCCGCCTCTGCGGAAGCCTCGTCCCTAAGCTCTCCGATAACCAGATAGTCCGGATCAAGCCGCAGCATGCCCTTCGCACCGGTGGCGAAATCCAGCCCCTGCTTGATATTGACAGGAATCTGGTTGATGCCCGGGATCTCGTATTCCACCGGCTGTTCCAGAGTGATCACCTCGGCATCGGTCATCTTCAGACGGTGCAGCAACGCATAAAGCGTAGTGGTCTTGCCGCTGCCGGTCGGACCTGCAGTCAGCATCAAGCCGCCGACGGTCTCCAGCCAGTCGGCCAGGTAGGAAGCGCCTTTCTCGTTCAGGCCCAGATCCTGGATATCTTCCAGCACGCGGTCCGACGCCAGCAGGCGGATCGACAGCTTGTCGCCGGCAATGCACGGAGCTTCAGTGACGCGAAGATCCAGCACCTGGTCGTCGAGTGTGTAACTGAAGCGTCCGGATTCGGGGTAGAGCGCGCGTATCGGGTCGAGACGGGCGAGCGCGCGAAACTGGTTGACGACCTTAAGGCCCTGCTCCTCGCTCAGGTCGGTGACGTCGACGATGGCGCCGTCGATTCGATAACGCAGTCGATAGCCGTCTCCAAGCGGGTCGATGTGCACGTCGCTGGCGCGAGCCTCGGCGGCGTCTATCATCAATGCCTCGGCCTCCAGCGACTCTTCGTCCTGCTCATCGTTTTTCTTGTCCTTGGCCTCGTCGTCGTCGCTTTCGAGGAGTTGCTTTAGTCGGGAGGCAAAACGCTCAAGTTTCTTGCGGGTGCGGGTTGTTGCTGATTGCTCGTCTCGGTTACTCATCGAATTCTCCTGAAGGTCGGCCAGTCGACTCCTGTCACTCTACGGTACCGAAATAACGGATGAAAATCAGGTGTATGGAAACGGCTGTTTCCAGACGCAAAACGGCCCGGATGAACCGGGCCGCGATCTCGAAGATGATTTTTTGGGTCCGGGTGCCGTCGAGCTTATCGCCAGGGGTTGCAGTCGTAGCCGGCGATGCGCGCCAGACGGTCAAGCTCCATCGTGCCGATACCCTTGCCCAGCGGCGTAAAGTCGTAGTTCACGCGAAGGCGGTTGCAGTTGATGACCTCGATCTCGACGCTGCCGGCAGAGTTCGCGATCACCTGGGTGGGGAGCGGCTGGTTGGGGTCGGTTATGAACTCGCCGTTTTCCAGCGTGGTCATCTGGATTGCGACCGGGCCCGGCTGAGTCAGTGCGGGAGTAGTATTGCCCACGAGCCAGAACGGTTGGCCGTCGAGATAGGTAAAAAAGATCGCAAACACGAAGTTGACGTCCACGGTTTCCGCGATGGTCAGGAAAAGGCCCTGGCGCGGCGCACCGGCCAGTACCCACTGGCCGGAATAACGACCGTTCAGAACGGGTTGGTCGAATTGGGGAAGGTCCAGGGTTGGCTCGAATCCATCGAGCACGAACCGCGTGCCTTCCGGCTCCGCGGTGGCAAAGCTGCCCCAGTTGAATTCCGCGGTAAAGGTCGCGTTGTAGTCTTCCGGCAGGAATTCGGTCGCACCATCGATGGCGATCGGATCGACGGCCAGCATCCATGTGGTGCCCGCGTCGGTGATGATCCCGCCCGTGGCGCCGACGTTGCCCGATCCGGGAAGGAGCAGAAGCTGCGCTTCGTGAAACGGCAACTCCACTTCGCCGGCGTCGGCAAAGACCTGGGGAACGACGATCGGATTGACGCCGCCGGTCTGGCTCATGCGTACCAGCACGACTGAAAAATCCTCATCGTCGCAGGCAACCCGCCAGACGCGAACGCGAACCGAGCCGTCGCGGGAATTACTGTTGATGGTGGGCGCGGCGACGTTGGTATCGACCAGCAGGCTGTCCTGGGATCTGGGTTGCTCGGG
>DATFJJ010000141.1:0-2794 GCA_035269245.1 Wenzhouxiangellaceae bacterium
AGGCTCCCCGGCTTCACGAAGACGCTCCGCGATCCTGGCGCGATGTGGATGCGGTGTTTTCCAGTCTGGAGGAAAGCGGTCAGGACCTGAGCATCATGCAGCGCAACCTCGCGCGCGTCTTCGAGGCCGGAATCACGATCGCGACAGCCACCGACGCGGGCAATCCACTGACGCTCCACGGCCCTTCGATCTACGCGGAAATGGAAAGCATGCAGGCGGCGGGCATCCCGCCGGAGCGCATCATCGTGATGTCAACCCGGAACGGCGCACAGACGATGGGGCTGCTGGATGAAATCGGTACGCTGGAACCGGGAAAGGTCGCGGACCTGGTGATTCTGCGCGACGACCCGGCCAGTTCGGTCCGGGCCTTCCGCACCGTCACCCATGTCATGCGTGGCGGAGCGCTTCACGAGGTATCCGAACTCGCGAAACCACGATAGTCCATCCCAAAGGCGCGCAGCCTTTTCAGGGGGCCCCGGGGAGCGGCCAGGATATTGCCGTGCGCCCGGCGGCCTCCTGCATCACTGCAGCGCCTATACTTCCAACGGTCGTCCCGGCTTTGCCTGTGCAGCAGTTTCAATGGCTCATAGAGCTCGGGTCACGAATGAACCGGGTAACGGGAGCCTTCCATTTACAACGTCGCGCAACTTTTGAAGGTGGCCAGAGCGGGCCTTTCCGACATGGCGCCCGCCTTGCGCCGCGCCTTCAACGGGAGTCGGGAAGATGATCGGCTGGATCTCGTTTTCGGGCCCAGGCCGCGTGCGGCCATCGCTGCGTTGATCGTTACCGGGATCGTCCTTGGCCGCTGGTTAGAATCGCTCTTTGGCCCCGGCCTGGTGACGAAAAACCTAGACATCTCGGCGATCCTGATCGGCGCGGCCTATGCAATGCTGATTCGGCGTTATCTGTTTTCCAGCGGGCATGCCCGGCGCGCCGACTTCCCTTGGCTGGCCGCGTCCCTGATCCCGGCGGCCGGCGCCCTGGTGCTGGTCGCATTCATCGCAAACACGGCTTCGGGCAATCTCGAGACCATTCCGGGGGCGCCGATCTGGACCGACTTCGGCGCCGTCGCCGACGCGCTGGCCGATTCGCTGGCGGTCGCCGCAGGCCTCACCATAGCCGTGGCGGCCCTATGCTTCAGCGAGAACTGGACTCGCGCGTTCAAGGATCTCGCCACGCAGCTGCTCGTGTTCAAGGTCCTGGTCTTCGTCATGGTCCTGCTGATCGTCGAGATCGGAGTCGTCGGCCCGATCCTTGCCGCATTGCTGAAGATACTCCTGGGCATCCGAGTCCCCGAATGGGTAGGCGAATTCGCCGATCAGCTCACCTACGCGGCATTGATGTCGGTCATCTATTTCGCCGTCATCGGAGCGACCTGGATGGTCTGTCGCAAGACCTTTGCCAAGTTGCTGGAGACTGGCAATGCCGAGATTCTGAATGCCATCAAGGCGATGAGCGAAAACCCGGAAAAGCGCGAGAAGCGCAAGCACAAGCGACGGGAAAAAGCCGACGCTAGTGCGGCAGCCGAAATCGCACGGCCTGAACCGACTACGCCGGTGCAGGAGAAGGATTCCTGATCGAACACAACGACGAAAACCAACCTATCGTGAAATTTCAGGGTGTCTCGCCGCCCGTCATATGCTTGATACCCTGCTTTGGGCCCGCCCTCCGATCAGGGTCTCCCTGAACAGGCGTGCCCCAATTTCAACGGCTGGCCTGATCATTGAAAAGCCAGCGGAGCCCGACTCGATAGGCCTCAGGTGCAGCGGAGGCATGGTGCTCACCCGCCAGCCACGCAACCTCGAGATCAAGATGGCTCCCTTCGCGATTGATCCATGCATCGATCCATTCACGCGCAGGCTCGCGAAAGCGGGGTGCGTCCAGCGTACCGGCGCCGACGAACACTCGAGCATGCTCGCCTTCAGGCTTCGCCGGGTAGTCGCGGAAGAACGCCAGGTTGCGGTGCAGCGCCGGATTGATCGCGATATGACCCCAGAACAGCCCAGGCCGGGTCAAGGCCGTGTAGAGCACGAACTGGCCGCCCAGCGATTGTCCGACAATCACCCGGCGTTGCGGGTCGGTTCGGTAGCGCTCGTCGATCGACGGCAACAGCTGGTCTTGGAGAAACGACTGGAACACCGGCGCCCCGCCATAGTGATCGACTTCAGCCGATGCAGCCGTGTAATCGGTCGAGCGCATGTTGCCGTTGGCGAAGCCCAGCCCGCCGTATGAAATGCCGACGATGATCGCCTCGGGCGCAATTCCGTCGAGGGTCAGCATGAAATGATATGGCGCCAGCATCGGAAACAGGATGCCGCCGTCGAGCAGGTAGATCACCGGCCAGGATTCATCGGAATCCTCGTACCCCCGCGGCAGGCGAACATAAACATGGAAATCGCGATCCAGCCTTTCCGAGGCGAGCGTGAAAGTATCGGGCTGACCCATCCCGAAAAGACGCTCCAGCCAAACGTCGGCGTGCGCGTTGCCGCAGATCGCGACTGTTGCCAACAGCATCAGCATGATGAGCCGGCGAACACCTGTCGGTCTGAACGTTTCGATCATCGGGAAAACCCTCCGTGTAGACGATCCGCGCGGAAAACCGGATCCGGAACGACCATAACCGCCCGGGGCAATATTTTCGCTCACTCCCGGGAGGACCTCATCACTCGCCGCGGCGACTGTCGGCACCGCCTTCCGAACCCGGCCGGGGCCGGGAGGATTCAAGCCGTCGATCGCGCAGCCCTCGGCTCATCGCCGACGACACCTCAAGCACCACTAGACCTGCAGCGACCAG
>DATFJJ010000142.1:0-13629 GCA_035269245.1 Wenzhouxiangellaceae bacterium
ACAACGGCGACATCATCCGGCTGGATCCTGAATCATGAAGTCGACGGTCTTCATCGCCCTGCCCGGCGACGAACCGCTGGCCGAGGCGCTCGCAGAATCGCTGGGCGCAGAAGTCGCGGCGCTGGAATACCGGCGCTTTCCGGACGGCGAAAGCTATTTGCGAATCGATGACTCACTCGACGACAGCAGCGTTGTCATCGTCGCGCGCCTGGCCCGGCCCGACCCGAAGATCCCCGCCTTGCTATTTGCCGCTGACCTGGTCCGCGACCTCGGCGCGTCCCGCGTCGGGCTGGTCGTGCCGTATTTGCCCTACATGCGCCAGGACACCCGATTCCATCCCGGCGAGGCACTCACGTCGGCCAGCTTTGCGCGTTGGATCTCGAACGCCTTCGACTGGCTGGTGACGGTGGACCCTCACCTGCACCGCTACGACGGACTCGACGAAATCTATTCCATTCCCTCGACCGTGGTGGCGGCCGCGCCCGCACTGGCCGACTGGATTTCGACGAATGTCCGGCGGCCGATCGTGATCGGTCCCGATGCCGAAAGCGCCCAGTGGGTGGAAGCCGTCGCCGGCCAGGCCGGCCTGGCGTGGCGGGTGATGCGCAAACAGCGGTTCGGCGATCACGACGTGCGCATCGCGGCGCCCGATCTGGACGGTCTGAAAGAGCACACGCCAGTGCTGGTCGACGACATCGTCTCTTCCGGCGGAACATTGGCGGGTGCTGCAAAAGTGCTGGTCGAGGCCGGCCTCGCCACGCCGCACTGCGTGGTGGTTCACGGCCTGTTCGGCGAGGCATCGAGAAAGACGCTGGCCGCCGCCGGCGTCCAGCACGTGGTCTGTACGGATTCGGTTGCCGTGCCCGAAGGCATCATCGAACTCGCCGGACTGCTGACCCCCGCGATCGAAGAAATCCTCGACGATTGATCGTCGAGGAAGATCATGGACGTTGAAGCCCGCGTACGGTGTGTCGAGCGAACCGAAACGCACCGCCCAACCGGAAAATGCCGCGAATCGCCACTCGTCATTCGTGCCGACACAGCCCCATTCCTGTCGCCCCGGCATCGTGCCGGGCCCGGCGGCTCTGCGGTCCGCATATCGCCCATAATGGTCGTCGAAATGAGCCATGGTCGCCCCAACGAGCCAAGCCCCAACGATATCTCCGACTGCAGTACCGATGAAGCCATGACCAAAGACGAAATATACCGCGCGCACAACGACCCGGCCGCCCCGTTCGAATTTTCCGATCAGGTGGTCAGGGTATTCCCCGACATGATCGAGCGCTCGGTGCCCGGCTACCGGCTGCTGCTCGAACTCACGCCCATCCTCGTCCGGCGCGCCGTCCGGCCCGAAACCCGCATCTACGACCTGGGGTGTTCGCTTGGCGCGGCCACGCTGGCGGCCCGACGGGCGGTGCAGGAACCCGGCGTATCAATCACCGCAATAGACAACGCCCCGGAAATGGTCGCCCGCTGCCGCACGCTTGTCGAGCAAGACAACTCGCGCGTGCCGGTGGAAGTGCTCGAAGGCGACATCCGCGACGCCGAAATCGAAAACGCCTCGGTGGTGCTCGTCTATTTCACGCTGCAGTTCCTGCCGTTGGAAGCACGCGACGAGTTGTTGCACAGGGTCGCCCGCGGCATGGTCCCCGGCGGCGTTCTGATCATGGCCGAAAAAATCGCCTTCGAACCCGGCTCCGCCCAAGCATGGATGGACGAACACCACCACGACTTCAAACGCGCCCAGGGCTACTCCGACCTCGAAATTGCCCGCAAGCGCCAGGCACTCGAAAACGTCCTCGTCCCCGAAACCCGCCAGGCCCACCACGATCGACTCAAGGCCGCGGGTTTCAGCGAAGTCCACGACTGGTTCCAATGCTTCAACTTCACCTGCATCGCCGCCGTGCGTTGAAATTCCGGTTTCGCGCGGAGGCGCAGAGATGCGGGAGGGTTTCAGGAGGAGAGGATCAAGCTGAAAAGTGAAAAGTGAAAGGAACAACGAACCTCGGTTCGCCCGGAAATCGTTTCAACCTCATCGCCAACCCCTGACTGCGTAACCCCTTAACCCTTAACCCTTAACCCTTAACCGTAAAGCGTAAATCCAAACGCCGAACCAACAACCAACAACCAACCAACCAACCAACCAACCAACCAACCAACCAACCAACCAACCAACCAACCAACCCATGTCCCAACTCTTCTCCTTCTTCGACCCAGAGCCCGCCGCCTTCCTCGAAGCCCGCCGCGACGAAGCACTCAAACCCGGCCGCCACGGCGATCTCCCGAAATGGCAGGCTGCAATCGACGCACTGCCGGAAGTCGAAACCGGCTGGCACATCCAAGACGGCATCCTGGTCGCCGGGAAACCGGCGAAAGATCCCGAAGCCCTGGCCGAAACCCTGAGGCAACTCATTCCCTGGCGCAAGGGACCCCTCAACTTGGGTGGTGTTGGCATCGACACCGAGTGGCGCTCGGACTGGAAGTGGAACCGCATCGCGCCGCACGTGAATCTGAACGGCCAGCGCGTACTCGACATCGGCGCCGGCAACGGGTATTTCGGCTGGCGCATGCTTGCCGACGGCGCCGCTCAGGTCGTTGGCTGCGATCCGACCCTGGTGTTCTACAACCAATACCGGGCCATTGAACATTTTGCAGGCGAATCGCCGCACCTGCTATTGCCGCTCAAATTCGAACAGCTTCCGGCCCGCGCAGACTTCGACAGCGTGTTCTCAATGGGCGTGCTCTACCACCGCAAGAACCCGCACGAACACCTCCAGCGCATCCGGGACCATCTAATTCCAAACGGCACGGCCTTCATAGAAACCCTGATCATCCCCGGAAGAGGCGACGACGAACTCGACCCGAAGGACCGCTATGCCAACATGCGCAACGTCCACCATTTGCCGACCGAAGGACGGCTGTTGCGGTGGATGAAGGAGGCAGGGTTTTCAGGGGTGGAGATCGTTGACGTCACGCCAACGACGGTCGAGGAGCAGCGATCGACCGATTGGATGCCGTTTCATTCTCTGGTCAACGCGCTTGCTGAGAAAGGGGGGCTGACCATCGAAGGCTTTCCGCCGCCGTTGCGCGCGACGGTGGTCGGTCGATAGTGATCGGCTGGCGCGACCCTGCGGCGAAAAGCGGTTTGTCGTAATCCGGCAACTCGAAAATCCGGATCACCTGACATCATTTTTGAAAATGACAGAGACTGGCGTCGTCACCGGTTGCAGGAATTCAAGGATGCGGGGGCTCTTTTTTGGTGTTGATATTGACAAGCCTGTTCGGCATCTCGCAGGCGGATGAGCTTTCCGACGCGCCCTGCGTCCGGGACCAGTCTGCCTTTCGAGTATCCCCAAATCGAAAGTCTGAAGTCCCTGCCTGGACCCCAGCCATCGCATAAGCCTGTCCTGATATCATTCAAAGGCGAAGGTTTTGCAGTTATCATTTGGGCAAGCGATGCAAAAATTCATCAGCACCGTAATCGAAAAGG
Source organism: Wenzhouxiangellaceae bacterium (assembly GCA_035269245.1). Taxonomy (GTDB): domain Bacteria; phylum Pseudomonadota; class Gammaproteobacteria; order Xanthomonadales; family Wenzhouxiangellaceae. The sequence continues at coordinate 3,491 of DATFJJ010000142.1, forward strand.
CCGCTGATGACGCCTCGCACAAGGAGTCATGGACGGAATCGACGAGCTGATCGGCATCGAGTTCTTTTTCCGGCGAACCGAGTTGCTGATAACCTTCCTGATCATTCTCTTGGGTCTGGCCTTTGGCAACCTGAAAATCAAGGGTGTCGGCTTCGGTGCCAGCGGCGTATTGATCGTTGCAATGGCCGCGGGCTACTTCTACCAGTTCGAGCCCATTCAAATCCTGGCCGATTTCGGAATCGTGTTGTTCCTCCTTTCAGTGGGCCTGGAAGCCGGCCCGAGTTTTTTCCGCGCGTTCAAGAAACACGGCAAGCGCTTTATCACCAATGTGTTGGCGCTGCTTGCCGTAGCCGGCATAACTGTGGTCACGATCATCGCGCTTTCCGGAATTCCGGTCGGCATCGGACTGGGTCTGTTCGCCGGTTCGTTCACGTCCAGTCCGGCACTGGTCAGTGCGCTGCAGTTCAGTCCTGAAGAAGAGGTGATCTTCGGTTACGGCGTGGCCTATCCATTCGGCCTGATCGGGGTGATCATCTTTATCACCGTGGCGACCAAGCTACTGCGCAAGACGATGCTGAAAGAGGTCAATGCGCGTAGTTCGTTCTACACCGCCGTCTACAAGGTGCTCAACGAGGACATAAACGGGCAGCTGTTGCGCAACATCGCGCCGCTGCAAGACCGTGACGTTGTGGTTTCCGGTATTCTCCGCGACCTTTCTGTTCGTACCGCCAGCGGGTCGACGGCACTCTTTACCGGTGACGTGGTCAAGCTGGAAGGCAGGCAGGAAGCAGTGGAAACCGTCGGCATGGAATTGGGCGAGCCGATCCACGACGATTTTGACCAGGAATCCGAGCTCGATACGCGCAGCATCGTGGTCGAAAACATTGCGGTCGTCAATCGCACGATCAACGATCTGGGCATACGACTGCGCTACAACGTCTCCATCACCCGCATCATCCGATCCGATGTCGAGTTTGTCGCCCGCGATGATCTGACGATCGAACACGGCGATGTCGTCGTGGCGGTCGGCACCGCCTACCAGCTCGACCAGCTCGAGTTGTTTCTGGGCCACAAACACCACACGGTGCAGCCGAGAGTCGATATCGCATCTCTTGCTGCAACCCTGTTCCTCGCGTTTGCGATAGGCGGTGTCGTAATCCCCATTCCGCAGCTGGGTCCGTTCTCGCTCGGACTCGCCGGCGGCGCCCTTATTTCAGGGTTGATCTTCGGTCACTTCGGCCGCATCGGCAATTTCATCGGGCGGTTTCCGCGCAATGCTACATCCGTCCTGAAAGAGCTCGGATTGGCTCTGTTTTTCGTTCAGATCGGTTTCGAGACCGGCCAGAGCTTTGTCGAGTCACTCGACTTCCAGGTCGTCTACTACGCAATATTCGCGGTCCTGATGGCCGTTATTCCGATGGCGGCCAGCTTCCTGTTCGGACACTTCTTTCTCAAGATTTCAGTGAGCGAATGCTTCGGCGTGATCTGCGGCGGCATGACCTTCACCCCGGGCTTGAACGTCATCGCCGAAACCGACGCTTCCGAGCGACCGGTCGTGGCATATTCCTCGGTCTACCCGGTTGCCCTTATCCTGGTAATTGCGCTGGTTCAGGCCATGTACGTATCCATCATTGCCCTGCAAGGGGGCTGAACGAGACAACCTGTAGATGCATATCCCGAATAAAAACAAGTTTGACGTATATGGCTGCCCCCCGGTCAAGCGCATTTTCGGCGGTGCGCGCATTCTTGTTGGCCAGTGTCACGAGTAGACGACGTACCGGATGGATCACGAAAACGACTTTCCTCGGCCCGATCCATGCAGTGAAAAAGCTGAAATGGCGGTTGCGCCTTTAGCTCGACGAAGCTTCGCTGCCTGGTGCCAGGTGGCGGACCAGAACCGCCGAGATTCGCGGCAGGCAGGCTTGCGGGAGGTAATGCGCCATGCCCTCGATGATTGCCAGATCGGCGTGCGGGACAAGCTTTTTCAGATATTCGGCGGCCGGCAGCCGGATCAAGGGGTCATCTTCACCGTGCAAGATCAGGGTGCGGCAGTCGATACGCTCGACTTCGGCGCTGCGATCCCGGTCGGCGAGCACGGCCAGCAACTGGCGGGCAATCCCGTCCGGGCGCCACGCGCGATCGACGGCTGCCGCGACGCGTTCGCGCAACCGGGATATCTCCGCCTCGTCGCGCAGGCGACCGATTGCAACCAGAAGGCGAACGGTATGTTCGATACGCGCCTTCCGTCCGCCGCGGCGTGGCGGCGGGCGCATGAATTTCCACATGACGCGCGGCGTCGGCCACGGCGCGGTGTCCGGCCCGGCACTGGACATTATCGATGCGAGGCTCAAGACCCGGTCGGGCCACCGGGCGGCGAGGCTCTGGGCCACCATGCCGCCGAGACTTACCCCGACAAGGTGAAACGAGTCGATCTCGAGCGCGTCGGCCAGGGCCAGGGTGTCTTCAGCCATGTCGGACAAGCGGTAGGCAGGACGAAACGGCCGTTTTAACATGTGGGCCAGCAGGGCTTTGCGCGGCGCCGTGTACGCCTGCTCGATCCGGGTTCCGGACAGGCCGCAGTCGCGATTGTCGAATACGAGGACCCGGAATCCCGCATCGGTGAGCGCCTGGATCAGTTCCGGCGGCCAGTAAATCAACTGCATCCCGAGGCCCATGATCATGATCACAGCCGGATCCGACGGCTTGCCGTGGCTCTCGACCTCAAGCGAAAGGCAGCGGCCGGGCAGGTCGATCCGCATCAGGGCGCGATCATGTCGGCCAGGCGCAGCCTGCGCGGGTTGCGGTAGAGCATCGCCCGCAACAAACCGGAACGCTTCAGCGGCCGCCATTCGCCCTCGGCCTGGGCAAGCCGATCAGCGATGGCCCAAAGCACCGCCGGATTGACACCCATACCCATATGCGTGGCGCTGACCTCGATGTTTTCGGAAAATTCGCCTTCCGGGGCCATGCTCATGCGCCAGTTGACCACCCCGTCGGTCTTGCTCATGAACGAGGTGCTGGGCGCGGGCGGATGCTCGGCCAGCCATTGGGCCAGCAGTGGATCGTCGGCGTTCCATCCGCTGACCACTTCGAAAATCCGCCAGGCATTGGTTCCGTGATGATGACCCTGAATCGGCGTACCAAGCGTAATGATGCTGCGCACGTGATCGGGCATCCGGTATGCCAGGGCCCTAGCCATCGCGCCGCCCAACGACCAGCCGATCAGGCTGGCCTTGCGACCGTGCCGGCGCTCGATTTCCATCAAGCGTTTTTCCAGGCGCCTGATCACGTTGCCGCGCGGGCCGATATTGACGCCCGAATCCCACGGATACGCGGTGTACCCGCGATCCTCGAGAAACCGGCGCAGCGGCCAGGTACTGCTGTCGTTGGCAATCAGCCCGGGCAGAACCAGTACGGGATGGCCGTCGCCTCGGGGCGCGCGCTTCAGCAGTGGCCAGCTCATCGCCAGCGAACTCCATTCGAAGACCGCACGCCACTCCAGCGCCATCAGCAGCGGTGAAGGCGCGCGCAGAGGCCTTTCGTCAATCTCGCTCATGCCGGGACTTTTTCCTCGAGTTCGTGCAGCGCGCCCGCCAGCCTGTCGGCAAGGGTTCGGGGTTGCGGCAGCGCGTCCGGACAGCTCAGCACGCCGAATTCCAGGCTGCCGGCATAGCTTTGCACCGTGATGTTCAGGGCCAGGCCATGGGTCACGATCGAAATCGGATAATAGTGCGTCACGGCGGCGCCTGCCATGTACAGCGGCACCGGTGGCCCCGGCACATTGGAGATGACCAGATTGGCCAGCGGCGGCAGCCGCTCCGACAGTCGCCCACGCTCCCACAGGCGGCTGAGCCCGGCCGCCCAGAAAGGCGCGGCCAGGCCGGGAAAGTCGGTCGGGATCAGGCTGCTGAAAGCGCGAACGCGCGCCTTGATCCGGTCGGTGGCGGCATGAATGCGTTCGAGCCGTACGCGGGGATCGGCTTCGTCGGTAGGCAGTTCGCACTGCACCATCGATACCTGGTTGTTGGCTTCACCGTTGTCTTCTGCACGCAGCGACACCGGCATGCCCGCGATCATGGCGCGATCAGGCAGCGCCCCGCGGCGGATAAGCGCGTCGCGCAGGGCGCTGGTGCAAAGCGCCATGACGATGTCGTTGAGGCTCGAGCCATAGGCCCTGGCCACTTGCTTGCAGCGTTGCAGATCGAGACTGGCGACGGCAAACGCGCGCTTGTCGCTGACTTGGGCATTGAACAGGGTACGCGGGGCCAGCATGACGCTCTCGCGCAGGCTGCTGTACGTCTTGCGCGGCGAGACGGCACCCGAAGCGGCCAGCTTGACCGTTCCGGGTATACCGCGAATCCAGCGCCCGAGACTTCCGACCGTGGCGCCGGCGGCGCGCGTGGCCAGGCGCGCGCGTCCGGTCGGGCGACTGTCCGGCGCCGGTGCATCCACCGGCCCCCGGCTTTTCGGTCGAGGTTCGGTATCAAGCAGCGCGCGTGCCAGGGCAATGCCGCCCTTTCCATCCAGCAGGGCGTGGTGCAGACGGCTGTACAAGGCCACCCGTCCGTCGGACAGGCCTTCGATCACGACCAGTTGCCACAGCGGTTGCGTTCGGTCCATCGGTTCGGCATGCAGTCGACCGACCAGCCCCATGAGCGCATTGTGCGAGCCCGGCGCCCGCAGTTTCCTCTTCTGGATATGCCAGTCCAGATCCAGCCGGGCCTGCTCTCGCCAAAGCGGGTGTCCCAGCCCCATGGGTGCGCCCTCCAGAACCCGCCGCAATGGTCCCGCCGCGCCGAGTCGGCTACCGACGTGTTCACGCAGCCGCTTGTGGAAGTCGCCTTTGAATCCTTGCGGGAGTTGCAGCAGCATCAGGCTGCCGACGTGCATGGGCGTGCCCAATCCTTCCAGGTACAGAAATGCAGCATCGAGGCCGCTCAGGGAACGGTTTTCGGACACAGGCAGATATCTACGTCGATTTTGTCGCAACTATACGTCAGGGAAGGGCCGGTGGCCAATGCCCGGTGCGGCGCGCCCGTGCGGGGTTGTTCAGAGGTACATTACAAGCTGATGGAAAAAGCGTAATCGCTTCGTGCCGATCGAAATCTGGATTTCCTTTGTCGTCGTTTCCGCTGTCTTGCTGGTGATTCCCGGCCCGACGCTTCTGACCGTGATCAGCTACTCGATGGCACACGGGCGACAGGCCAACATCACAAGTATGCGCACTACATAAATCGAGGAAAGAGGGGAGACCCTCGTTTACCGCTTGATTGTTTTGCTTGAGGAGCGCTCGCAGCTGCGACGGCCGGCCGGAAAACGCAAGGTTATACTCCAGCTCCACGAGATCGAAACTGCGGAGCCTTGCCATGCGATTCAATTTCTTTGCCCTGCTTCTGCAGATGCTGCTTTCAGGCTCGCTTCTTGCGTTGCCGGGACTTGCTTTTCCGCAGGATTCAAACACCGATCTCCGGGCCGAGGTCGAAGCAATGGCACGCGTGGGATCGGCCGGTTCACCATCCTTCTCGCCCGACGGTGACCGCCTGGCTTTCGTCACTTCACTGTCCGGCCTGCCCCAGGTGTGGACGGTTTCCGCCCAAGGCGGCTGGCCTCACCAGGTCACCGCGCTGGACGACCAGATTTCTTCCGTCGAGTGGTCACCAACGTCAGATCTGCTGGCGTTTTCGCTTGCGCCGGGCGGGGGCATGAACAGCCAGACCTACCTGGTCGAACCCGACGGAACGGCGATTCGGCGGCTCACGCCCGGCGGCAGCGAGAACAATCGCCTGGGCACTTGGACCGACGACGGCGAGCAGCTCATGATGTCGTCGAACGTGGACGATCCCGGTTCCCTGGATGCCTATCTCTATGACGTGTCCGCCGGCGAGATGCGGCTGGTCGCACGAAACGACGGCATCGGCCAGCTCAACGACGTCTCCCCCGACGGCAAACTCGCGACCTTGTTCCGGATGAAGAGCCGGGGCGATTCGAACATTTACCTGCGCAACCTCGAAAGCGGGGAAGAGCACCTTTTGACTCCGCACGAGGGCGTTGCGATCGCCTGGGGCGGGATGTTTGCCGATGCGGACACGATCTACCTGGCTGCCAACGTCGACCGCGACCTCATGGGGCTCGCGCGCATTGAACTGGACGATCAGGGCAGGCCCGGTCCGCTGGAATACGTGGCGGCCCGCGACGACGCCGAACTCGAGGCTTTCGAACTGAGCCATGACGGTTCCACCGGCATGCTGGTCTGGAACGTTGCAGGCCGAAGCGAGATGGAGCTGATGCAGCTGACTTCAGGCCTGCGGCAACCCGGGCCGCAATTGCCTGGCGAGCGTGTCTGGAGTCTGGAATTCTCGCTCGACGACACGAGTCTCGCGATGGTGATCGCCGGCGCCACTCAGCCGGCCGATATCTGGGTATACGATCTGGACGGCAGCGGTCTCACTCAAGTGACGCACAGCCCTCACCCCGGCGTCGAGCTCGACAAGCTGATCGCGCCGGAACTGGTTCGCTTCCCCGCACACGACGGACTGGAACTGTCGGGCTGGCTTTATCGCCCGACGGCTTCCGACGTGCCGGGGCCGCTTGTACTGAGTTTTCACGGTGGACCCGAAGGCCAGGCCCGACCATCGTTTCGCTCCGATTTCCAGGCGCTGCTGGCCCAGGGGATCGCCGTTCTGGATGTAAATGTCCGCGGTTCTTCGGGTTTCGGCAAGCGCTTCGTCAACCTCGACAACGGCGCGCTGCGAGTCGACGGCGTACGCGACATCAAGGCGAGCTGGGACTACGTGGTCGAAAGCGGCGTGGCCGACCCCGAGCGCGTCGGCATCATGGGTGGCTCATACGGCGGCTACATGACGATGGCGGGATTGACCCGGTATCCTGACTTGTTTGCCGCCGGGGTCAACCTGTTCGGCGTGGTGAATTTCGAGACGTTCTTTGCCCGGACCGAACCGTGGATGGCGGCGATCTCGAAGGTCGAATACGGTGACCCGGATACCCAGCGGGAAATGTTGCGGGAACTGTCGCCGATTCACCAGGTCGACCAGGTCAAGGCGCCGACGCTGGTACTGCACGGTGCCAACGACACCAACGTACCGGTCGTGGAAGCCGAACAGGTCGTCGACAGCCTGAAGGCCCGTGGCGTGCCGGTCGAATATGTGCTTTTCCCCGACGAGGGCCATGGTTTCCGCAAGACCGCCAACCGCGTTACCTCGACGGTGTCGATCGTCGAGTGGTTTGTCGAACACCTCTGACACCGGTTTTCAAGGTTCCTTAAGGAAGCAGATATGGGCAGTTGTTGCGAAGATGATGGATCGGTTGAAGCCCTTCGCGAGAAGCAGCGGGGCACGCTGCAGATCGTTCTGGGCATCAACCTCGTCATGTTCTTCGTTATCGCCGCGGCCGCGGTCTACAGTCTATCCAGCGCCCTTCTGGCCGACAGCCTCGACAACCTCGGCGATGCGCTGACTTACGGCCTCAGCCTTTTCGTTGTCTCACGCGGCACCAGGGCGAAGGCAAGGGTTGCATTGTTCAAGGGCGTGCTGATACTGCTGGCGGCGTGTGCCGTGTTCGCCCAGATCCTCTACAAACTTTCAGAGCCAACGGTGCCGATCTTCGAAGTGATGGGCGCGTTCAGTCTTGTCGGCCTGGCCGCGAACTCGGCGTGCCTTTACCTGCTCTGGCGGCACCGGGATGAAGACGTGAACATGAGCTCGGTCTGGGAATGCTCACGCAACGACATAGCATCCAACCTGTCCGTCTTTCTCGCCGCCGGCGCAGTCTGGCTCACGGGGGCGGGGTGGCCGGATATCCTGGTGGCGGCGGGCCTGGTTTTACTGTTGCTGCGCTCTTCCATACGGGTGATTTCGTCGGCTTCCAGGGAGTTGCGCGCTGCAAGCTGAATCGGGCGCACGCCCGATTTTCCCGGCCTTGGATCGGTTGGCGCGGATTCATCAATCAGCGGCTTCGGCGCAGCATTGCCAGGCCGGCAATCATGGCGATCGCACCGCCCACCCAGTAGAAAATCGTCTCGTCGGTGAAGTTGCCGGTCACCGCTTCGCTGAGCTGGTCGTCCAGACCCTGCGAGGATTGGTAGCCAAGAAATATCAGCACGATGCCGATCACGATGAGTGCGAGCGCGATGATGCGATTGGTGCTCATGGAGTTGCCTCGAGCGTGGATCAGATCCTTTTATAACACCGCGGCTGAAGTCGCGTCCATCCGGCACCGCCCCGTCTGCACCCTGACCGACGGAACCGGGCGGCTGTGCGAATTCTTCTGCGCTGGCCTCGTTTGGCCGGCCGGAATACGCGGCCGCATTCGACGATCCTCTGCGGGCTTCGAGCTGCCGGGTACACTAGACTTGCGGGAGGAAGCCGGCCGATCGGCAACCCCATCCGGCCCGGGCGAGCTCATCGCATGCGGCTCTGTCAGGTTCCTGGAGATTGCGGATTGAACATGACAAACAGGCTCGGATTTTTGGCGGCGGCAGCATTTTCCCTGGTGGCCGTGGCTTACGCGACGGCCGTCGGTTTCGGCGTTGCCCAGGCCGGTCTGGACCAGCCCATTGTGGATCCGGTTCTGTGGATCATGGAGGTGCTCACCCTCTTGTCCGCAGTACTCATTGTCGTTTTGCTGGCCTCGATTCATGCGCTTGCGCTTCCCGAACGCAAGATATTCGGCGTAATAGCGCTGTCGTTCGGCGCCATATTTGCGGGACTGACTTGCGCCGTGCACTTTGTTGCGCTGACCGCAGGTCGCCAGACCGATTTCACCGCGCTGCTCTGGCCGTCCACGCTTTACGCGGTCGAACTGCTGGCATGGGATGTGTTCCTCGGCCTCGCGCTGCTGTTCGCGGCACCCGTGTTCAACGGCAACGGTCGTCAAGCTGTTATCCGCTGGATGCTGTCGATTACCGGTGCGTTGTGCCTGGCGGGCGTTCTTGGCCCGATATTGGACAACATGGCCGTCCAGCGGATCGGAATGGTCGGCTATGGCGTTGTGCTGCCGGTAACCTGCGTGCTGCTTGCACTGTCATTTCGGGACGGTTGGGTTGAGTGAGCCATGAACATCCGAACCGCAACAAGTCGCGACAGAGATGTAATCCGGTTCGTGCACCTGGATGCATTTCCGAAAGGCGAAGGCGAGGCGGTGGCGCAGCTGGCCGCCGACCTGCTCGAAGACGACACCACGCCTGAAACGCTTTCGCTGGTGGCCGAGCGCGATGACGTGATCGTCGGACACGTCGCGTTCAGTCCCGTATTCATCGCAGGCAACGATGAATTCAACGGCTACATTCTGGCGCCGCTGGGCGTGAGTTCAGTTGTGCAGAAAGGTGGTGTGGGCAGGGCGCTCGTGGAGCACGGCATGCGCCGCCTCGCCGCGTTGGGCGCCAACGCCGTATTCGTTTACGGCGACCCCGACTACTACGGGCGTTTTGGTTTCAGCGCCGAGGCGGCCAGCGGATACAGCGCGCCTTATCCGCTTCGATATCCGTCCGGCTGGCAGGCCAGGATTCTCGACGATTCTGATCCGAACCGGTCTTCCGCGACGATCACCTGCGTTGAATCGCTGTCCGATCCCGGCCTGTGGTGAAAGCGATCACTATAAGGCCCGGCCACGAGAACCCCGATTGCACGACGCCGTGATTCTGTAACGTGGATACGCGAACCGGCATTTTCCGGTTGCAGCCGAATGTGCGCTGCGCCAGGTGAACCGGCGGCCGAGGGACCTAACCAACCAGCGCAAACGCCAGTATTCCCGTCACCAACACGAAGATCGCCAGCCAGGCGACGTATTTCTGGATGTCGATTCCGCCGCCGTCCCCATGGTCGTGGCCGCCGTGTTCGCTCGCGGCCAGGTGCCGGCGGTGCAGCGTGATCAGCAACCCTGCCACCAGTACGAAGGCGATGTTGAAAAAGAACGTGTAATCGATTGCGAACTGCTGCTCGGTGACGTCGCCCGCCGCGCTTTCCGGCCGCATGCCGAGCAGGCCGAAACTCGTGTCCAGCAGCAACGCCGTGGCGACGATGCTCACATACATGATGCCGGCGATGAACAGCGCGACTTTCCAGCCGTAATATCGGGCGTTGACCTTGACCAGCGGCGGCACCATCAGGTCGGAATAGATGAAT
>DATFJJ010000143.1:0-3395 GCA_035269245.1 Wenzhouxiangellaceae bacterium
AAGCGCTCCACAAAGAGCCCGGATATATGTCAGCAGACCCATTCTTCGTCGCAACAATCCGAATCCGAGAACTCACGAGCGCAGGGAGTCAGACGCGTTCGGCCTGGACAAACCGGAAAGGCCTTAAAACAGGCTTGACTCGGGGGAGGCGTCCATATATGTCCAGTTGATTTTGGTGAAGGCGGCTGGCAAGTGCTGGTCGCCGCGCTGGACGCATTGGCTGAAACGAAATGAAATGGCGTATTTCGAGGCCGCAGGCCGTAGAAAGATAAATTCCATCAATAAGCGCTGCCCATGTCCCGACTTCATGCCTTATCCCTGCTGTTTTTTCTGGCCAGCGCATTTGCCGGCTCCGTTCACGCCCAGACGACGATTACCTACCAGGGCCAATTGCAGCAGGCCGGCGGGCCGTTTACGGGTCTGGCCGACCTGGAATTCACGCTTTACGACGCCCTGACCGGCGGCAGCGTTGTTTCCGGGCCTGTTTCGGTGGCCGATGTGCCAGTCGAAGACGGCCTGTTCCAGGTCGAACTCGATTTCGGCGCCGGCGCCTTCACCGAGCAACTGCGTTATCTCCAGGTGCACGTCGACGGCACCGCGCTGACCCCGCGCCAGGCCGTGCGGCCCTCGCCGATGGCGCTGTTCGCGCTGGGCGGCAACGAGGGTCCGCAAGGCCCCGAGGGGGCTGAAGGTCCGCAGGGTCCGCAGGGGGCTGAAGGTCCGCAGGGGCCCGAAGGCGCCGCGCCGTTTACACGCGATGTCGATACCGGTGATATCGAGTATCGCTTCAATGATCAGATCTTTCGTTTCGAGCCGGATGCGTCTTCGAACCCAGGGCCCAGGATCACGCTGGGTCATGCGAACAATCTCGCCAGTGGTATCGGAGCAACGGTCTCTGGCGGCGGATCAATCTTTGATCCAAATCTTGCCGATGGCAGTTACAGCACGATCGGCGGCGGCTCCAGCAACACCGCCAGCGACAGTTTCAGCACGGTTGGCGGCGGAGAGGAAAATACCGCCAGCGACAATTTCAGCACGGTTGGCGGCGGCCTAGGGAACACCGCCAGCGGCCCGCTCAGCACGGTTGCCGGCGGCTGGGGAAATACCGCCAGCCACTCGTCCAGCACGGTTGCCGGCGGCCGGGACAATACCGCCAGCAGCTTTTACAGTACCGTCGCCGGCGGACGGGCAAACTGTGCCGGAGGCCGCTACAGCTGGGCCGGGGGACGCGGTGCGAAAGTCCGGCCCGGTTCCTCTTCGGGAAGTCCGGGTGGCGGGTGCGAAGGCGTTTCGCTGGGCTCGGAAAACGGCGATGAGGGCACTTTTGTCTGGTCGGATGCCCGAGCGCTCTCTAATCCCTTCGTGTCGACCGGCAGCGAGCAGTTTCTGGTCCGTGCCCGTGGCGGGTTCGGCATCAACACCAACGCCCCCGACCGCGATCTGCACGTCAAGCAGCGCAGCACCTCCAATGGCGAGATCGGGATCCAGATCGAGCGCAGCGGCAACAGCAACAACTGGGCGATGTATATCGCGACATCGGACAACCTGGGGTTTCGCTACAACGACAACCTGATGAGCCGCATCAATGCGTCGGACGGTGCCTACGTCGCGATTTCCGACGCCGGCGCCAAGCGGTCGGTAGAGCCGTTGGATGACGTTCTCGACAAGCTGCTGCAGCTGCGGCCAAGTTCGTACCTGATGGTCAATGGAGGTGAAAGCCAGTCGAGGTCGACCGGCTTGATTGCCCAGCAGGTCGAAGCGCTGTTTCCCGATTCGGTCAGCCTGCAGGACGGGCTTTATGGCATCAAGTACAGCGAGATCACCGTGCTCAACACCGCTGCGCTGATCGAACTCAACGACCGTTATAGCGACATCCGGAAACGCCAGGACAGCCGCATCGCGGCGCTTTCCCGGCAGGTGGATCGGCTGCAACGACAAGCTGAACAGCTGCGCGGGATCGCTGCTCAAAATGCCGAACTCGAGGCGCGGATGGCCGCGGCGCGTGCCGAATCCGCCGACCTGGAGAAACGGATCGGCCAGCTCGAGGCCTTGCTTGTCGACGGCCCCGCGCTGGCCGGAGGCACGCAGTGAGTCGATTGCAGGTCACCGGTGTGCTGGCCGCGGTCGTTCTGCTGCTGGCCCCGCCGGCCGTCGGCGGGCAGCAGGCGACCATCGACTGGTGGAGCATCGACGGCGGCGGCGAGGTATTGGCGACCGGCGGGAGCTGGACGCTGTCGGGCAGCCTGGGCCAGTGGGACAGCACCGAGGGCCACCTGCTGACCGGCGGTGCGTGGCAGATGACCGGCGGGTTCTGGGCCGCGACGGCCGGGGAAAGCGCGCATGTCTTTTCCGACGGCTTCGAAAGCTGATTCCTTATCCGACGGGGTCGCCGAAGTCATCCAGGCGGACGGTCTCAACCTTTCCAGATCCGGATCACGCCTTCCTGGGCGGTCGAGGCCACGAGTACGCCGTCGCGCGTGAAGACCTGGCCGCGCGACAAGCCCCTGCCGCCGGTGCTGATCGTGCTGTCCATCATATACAGCAGCCACTGATCGACCCGGACCTCATGGTGGAACCACATGGCGTGATCCAGGCTCGCCATCAGCAAAGGTTTCGAGCTGAAATCGATCGCGTGCGGCAGCGTCGCGGTGCCCAGCAACTCGTAGTCGGACACGTAGGCCAGAAGGTTCCGGTGCAGTTCCGGATCTTCCGGCAGGTCGCCGCAGGCGCGCATCCAGATGTGCTTGAACGGCTCGCGCGCGGCGTATAGCTGCGTTCGCCCGGATCGGAACCAACCGCCGCATTCTGGAACAGCCCTTGACGCCCGATGAAGTCTGCGAGCAGATCGGCGAGTGGAGCGAACGCGGCAACGTGTGGATGCCAGTGCCCGGTGATCGCTTCGGGATCTTGTTTACGCAATTGCTGAAATCAAGCCAGGCGAGCGGCAATCTCGTCAGCGACGCTTACCTGGGCGCGCTGGCGCTGGAGCACGGCTTGTCGGTGGTCAGCACCGATGCCGATTTTCGCCGATTCGCGAACGTCAAGTGGCTCAATCCGCTGGAGGCGGTGTAACGCAGCTAATGCGGGGCGGCCGCGACCAGGATGGACCTCGAATTCATTCCTGGGTTTCGATTCTGGCGACACTGGCCGAAGTCCCCCTGCGCGGCATCAAGCAAGGTGGTCTTGACCCGCATTCTTGGACACCTGATCCTTTGAGAATAGGAGGTGTTCCAAATGCCCAAATCCCATCCCCCACGAGGACCTAGGGTCAGGTCTTGTTTCATGCAATTCGGGCTTTATGCATGAATCAAGACCTGACCCCCGAGGCCCTTCCTTCGCGCGGCAGGAAATGATCCGTGACCTCTGACACATTGGTCGAAAAGTCGGACATTCGC
>DATFJJ010000144.1:0-2034 GCA_035269245.1 Wenzhouxiangellaceae bacterium
CGCGCGCTACAACGACCTGGAGTCGGTGCGCGAACTGTTCGAGCAGTATCCGGATGAAATTGCGTGCGTGGCGGTGGAACCGGTGGCCGGCAACATGAACTGCATTCCGCCGGTGCCGGGTTTTCTCGAAGGCCTGCGCAAACTGTGCGACGAATACGGTGCCGCGCTGCTGTTCGACGAAGTCATGACCGGCTTCCGGGTCGCGCTCGGCGGCGCCCAGGCGCTCTACGGCGTGACCCCGGACCTGAGCTGCTTCGGCAAGGTCATCGGCGCCGGCATGCCGGTGGGCGCGTTCGGCGGCAAGTACGAATACATGAAGATGATCGCGCCGGAAGGGCCGGTCTACCAGGCCGGAACGCTGTCCGGCAATCCGGTAGCGATGGCGGCGGGCCTGGCCAACCTTGACCTGATCACCGAGCCGGGGTTCTACGAGGAACTTACCGCCAGCACGCTTCGCCTGGCCGAAGGCATTCGCTCCGAGGCGACCGACGCCGGCGTGCCGATGGCGGTCAGCGCGGTCGGCGGCATGTTCGGCCTGTTCTTCACCGAACTGGAGCGCGTGGAGAACTTCGACCAGGCCGCGTCCTGCGACCTGGAGGCGTTCAAGCGCTTTTTCCACGCCATGCTGGAGGGCGGTGTCTACCTGGCGCCCTCGGCGTTCGAAGCCGGATTCGTCTCCAGCGCTCACGGTGCGAGTGAAATCGACGACACCATCGCCGCGGCGAAGCAGGCTTTCAAGATCGTCGCCTCATGACACGGCACCGCTAAATCCCGAAGAACGGCAAAAAGCGAAAAGCTGTATATCCCGCAGAGGCGCAGAGACGCGGAGAAAGTCAAGGGCGGAAGATCAGGGCAGCTCCCGCGAAGGCGCTAAGACGCAAAGTAAAAAGCGTGACAAACAAAACAAGAAGAGCGCGAAGAAGACACGAAGGACAGGAAGACGGTCGAACGGCGAAAATTCGTATTGCCCGCGTAGACGCGAATTCGAAGGGAAGTCGAGCACGCGCCCCGGAATCGCTGCTATACCGGGCAGCGTAGTGTTCTTGCGCCGGAAATTCATGCAACAGATGGGTTGACCTCTTTTGTGTTTGTCCTTGCCTTTCTCGGCGCCTCCGCGCCTCTGCGGGAGAGTCGTTTTTGACTTTCCCCCTGGCGCCTTCGCGCCCAGGCGGGAGTTGTCTTGATTTCCTGTTTTTTCAGTCCACGAACAGATCGATAGCCAGTTCGTTCTCCGGTGCGACGGCGTACTGATCGAAGTCGGTGATTCCGGCGGAAGTCAGCACCTCGTCGTCGATGAAGAAATTGCCGGTCGTCTCGCCTGCCGTCTGGGTCAGGATATGATGGGCGGCGTCGGCCAGGATTTCCGGCTTGCGGCAGTTTTCGGGCTTGATCTTGCCGCCCAGCATGGCCAGCGCGGCGGTCGCGATCACCGTACGCGGCCACAGTGCGTTGACCGCGATGCCGTCTGATCGAAACTCGTCGGCCATGCCCAGCACGCACATGCTCATGCCGTACTTGGCCATCGTGTAGGCCACGTGCGGCGCGAACCACTTCGATTTCATGTTCAGCGGCGGCGAGAGATTTAGAATGTGGGGATTCTGGGCGTCCTTCAAGTACGGCTGGGCGGCCTGAGAACAGACGAAGGTGCCCCGAACGTTGACCCCGAACATGAGGTCGAACCTTTTCATCGGGACTTCCGGCGTGGGCGCCAGGTAGATTGCAGAAGCGTTGTTGACCAGGATGTCGATGCCGCCGAAATGATCCGCCGCCTGTTTCATCGCCTCTGCGACGGCGTCTTCGTCGCGGATGTCGACCTTGAGCGGTAGTGCCTTGCCGCCGGCGCGCTCGACGGTTTCGGCAACGCTGTGGATGGTGCCGGGCAGCTTCGGGTGCGGCCGATCGGTCTTGGCGGCGATCACGATATTCGCGCCTTCGGCTGCGGCGCGCAGGGCGATGGCTTCGCCGATGCCGCGCGAGGCCCCGGTGATGAAAAGCGTCTTTCCAGCAAGTGAAGTCATGAAATCACGTTTCCTG
>DATFJJ010000145.1:0-2499 GCA_035269245.1 Wenzhouxiangellaceae bacterium
GCTCGGGTTGACCGATCAACGCGCGAGCCGCGGCCACCCGCTGCTGCTGCCCGACGCTGAGCTCGTCGGCCCGGCGGGTCCAGCGGTCCTCGGCCAGGCCCATCGCCGCCAGCAGTTCGCGCGCCGCGCGTTCCGGGTTGCCGGCGCGTTTCTTGCGTGCCGGCGAGAACTGGCAGCCCAGCAGCACGTTGGCCACCGGGTCCAGCCACGGCAACAGGTTGAACTGCTGGAAGATCACGCCCAGGTGCTCGGCCCTGAACCGATCGCGCCGGGCTCGGGAGAGCGTTGCGAGGTCATCGCCGGCAAACCGGATTCGTCCGCTCACGGGCGTCACCAGCCCGCCGATCAACGCCAGGAGCGTCGACTTTCCCGATCCGGAAGCGCCGGCAAGGAAGACTCGCTGGCCGCGCGCGATTTCCAGGTCCAGCCCGGACAGGATGGGCGCCGGGTCGCCGGGCCAGGCGAAGCACAGCGACTCGATGTGTAGAATTGGAACGGTCATTGACCAACATGATACGGAAAAGCCGGTCGGGGATGATCGCGGCCTGGAGACCGCTCCTACGGGATGGCGGTTTTTTCGTAGAAGGCGTCTCCGGCGCCGAACGGGTTTGCGTTCGTTCTCGGCTTTGTCGCGGGCCGACAGCAGATTTGCACTTTCTGATTTGCTTCCCGACGCGGCTTGAGACACAATTGGCCGCTTGCAAGAACAACCATAAGCGAGACGCGATTCATGAAGACAACTTCGGTCCACGGCATGTGGTCATCCCGCTTGATGTTCGTGCTGGCCGCAACGGGATCGGCGGTCGGCCTCGGCAACATCTGGCGTTTCCCCTACATCACCTCGGAAAACGGCGGCGGGGCCTTCGTGCTGGTCTACCTGGGCTGCATCCTGGTGGTGGGGCTGCCGATCCTGTTTTCCGAGATCGTGATCGGGCGACGCGGCCGGATGAGCCCGATCAACTCGCTCAAGGAGCTTGCCGACGACGCAGGCGCTTCGCGCGCATGGATGGGTCTGGGCTGGCTGGGCGTGATCGCAGGTTTTCTGGTGCTGTCGTTCTACTCCGTGGTCGCGGGCTGGACGCTGGCCTATGGCTTCGACTACCTGCAGCAACTGGTACTGGGCGCACCCGCAATCACGGACCCGGGCGTGACTTTCAGCACCATGCTGGCCAGTCCGGGCAAACTGATCTTCTGGCATGCGATCTTCATGATACTCACAGTCGGCGTCGTGGCCCTGGGCGTGGAGGAGGGCCTGGAGCGAGCCGTTTCGATACTGATGCCGACGTTGTTCGTGCTGTTGCTGATATTACTGGGGTACGGCATGAGCACCGGCCACTTCCAGGAAGCCGTCGGGTTCCTGTTCAGCCCGGACTGGTCGCGCGTTTCCGGCGGCATGGTGGTCACGGCCATGGGCCAGGCGTTCTTTACGTTGAGCCTCGGGATGTGCGCCATCATGGCATACGGCGCCTACCTGCCGTCGCATGTCAACGTTCCCAAGGTGGGCGTGGCCGTGGCCTTCGCCGACACCGCTGTGGCGCTGGTGGCAGGCCTTGCGATCTTCCCCATCGTGCTTTCTTTCGGGCTCGACCCGGAAGGCGGCGGTGCGGGATTCATCTTCACGTCGCTGCCGCTGGCTTTCAATGAAATGCCGTTCGGCATCGCTTACGGCATGGCGTTCTTCCTCCTGCTTTCGGTGGCGGCATGGACCAGCTCGATATCGCTGCTGGAACCGCCCACCGCTTACTTCGTCGAGGCCACCGACTTCTCGCGCAAGCAGATCGCGATGACGGTCGCCGCACTCACCTGGCTGATGGGCCTGCTGTCGGTGTTCGGGCTCAATATCTGGTCCGCAGTCACTATAGGCGGCAAGGACATCATGGGCGCGATCGAATTCGTCGCCTCCAACATCATGCTGCCGATCGGCGGCCTGCTGACCGCGGTGTTCGCCGGCTGGGTGCTGTCGAACCGGATCACGCGCGAGGAACTCGACGAGAAGATGCCGAACTGGGCCTACAAACTCTGGTTATGGTTGACCCGCGTGGTCACGCCAATCATGATCATCATCGTACTGGGCGGCCTGCTGGGCATTATCTGATGTCGGGTCCGCAATTCGAGGATTTCGACGCTATCGTCGGCGATCCGGTCTCGCTGGAGGCCGGAGAGCTTTCGATTGCCGCGCGCGTCCATGAAGTCAGCAAGCTGCCCTCGCACGGCGACAGACAATCCTTTTCGGTGATATTTCGCAGCGAGCAGGGTCCGCAGCTGGAGCAGCAGATCGTTCGGGTGCGGCACGATAGCTTCAAGGAGCTCGATCTGTTCCTGGTGCCGCTCGGACCGGCCGGGGACGGCATGGACTACGAGGCGGTTTTCAACTGAGCCCAACCTCACCGAGGCCGTCAATCAGGTATCGCGCCATTCCATGAACTGGTAGACGCCGCGGTCCTCCAGCTTGACGAAACCCAACCGACCATACAGGTTCACCGCTCGGTTGTCGGGCTC
>DATFJJ010000146.1:0-12122 GCA_035269245.1 Wenzhouxiangellaceae bacterium
AAGCCGGCTGTCCAGGTCACCGGGCTCGAAGGTATCTTCCAGGCAGTCCATCGCCAGTTGTTCGGCTTCGCCGAACCAGCTTTGACCGCTGCGCATCGCGCCCAGCGGGGTGCCTGCTTCGAATTTGCGCAGGATTGAAAACGGGAAGTAACGCCCGACCCGATCGACGCTGGGAATCAATACCCCCATCCATGTTTGCTGATCCAGGTTTCCCGGAGCGGCGGCAAAGTACCAAACCGGCGCTTCCAGGTAGAAATCCAGCCAGCGTTCCCCGAGCGCGTCGCGGCCCGCCGCGACGCATCCCTGCAGCCACTGATCCCACACGTCGATCTGCCGCCGGCTCAATCCCCGGTGGATGAAGTCGCCGAGCGTTGGAATCTTGCCGTAACAGCACGACGGTGCGCTCGCGGTCCTGCCATGTCTCGCAGCATGATCCATGCGCTACAACCGGGACGGACAGCTGAATGTCTGGAGCAGGTCCGTGATCAGCGGGTTGACGATGGTATGCGACCTAATCTGATAGCGCGCGGTGCGCCCGCCGAGTTCAAGGTCGACCACGATGGCTTCGCGAGTATCACCGGGTGACTGGGAAAAATGATCGAGAAAGCGCAACAGCGCCCAGGGCCCGTCCTGCATGTAGCTGGATCTCCCGTCTTCGACCGGCGGATCGAGCTGCAACCGGACTTCTGAACGCGCCGACTGGTCCGGCCAGCGTACCGTCGTGGTTCGGACGGGACCGTGGAAGTATTGAATCGTCTGATCGCCAATACTCATCGTCAGCCGGTCGATCGAATCGTCCATCTCGATCGGCCGGAAGTCCAGTTGCACGACCATGCGCTGCCCGCCTTCGGGGAAGAAGGCATCGCGGATATCGCGCGCCTGCTCGAAGGCGCGCGCGCTGGCGGGGCTGAAGCTGCCGGCCAGCGGATCGCTGGACTTCCAGCGCCAGGGATTGGTGCTGGTGTCGATCCGGTCGCGCAATTCGTTCTGCATGAATTCATCGATCAATCCTCCGCGCCCGAACAACCGGCCGAATTCCTGCACCGAGAGACCCACCGGCGAGTTGGACACGAACGGGAAGCGCTGGGCGGTGGCTTCGCGACAGATCGGAAGCACCCGGCTGGCCCAGGCCCGCTGAACTTCCGAGCCGCGGTCGTTGATCGTCAAGCGGGCAACCTGGCTGCTCAGCGACTGCATCCAGTCGGAGACCGGATCTGGCAGCATCAGTGCATTTTCGCGCAGGTTTCGCGTCAAATCAGCGGTCGAACCGAGCTGGGTCGAACCGCCGCGAATCGAATCTTCGAACGTCACGGCGAGCCTGCGCACCAGCGACAGCGACTGATCGATCGGCCAGTCGCCGAATGACTCCTCGTCGCCCACCAGCCTGGCCAGCGGCTCGAACTGGGCGTCGACCACGGCTTCCGGATTTCTTCCCGGCACCTCCATCTGACGAGTTTCCCTGGCCAGTTCCGTGGGCAGCAGGCGAGACAACCGGCGCCGCGCCATCTTCTCGCCTGCACGGGAGACGGCCTCACCGGCCTCGCTGCCCTCCTCGGCCCGGGCCAGCATGGTTTCATCGCGTACCGCAGCAAGCAGACGGCGAATCGGCGACTGTGGGCCCGAAGCCGTGCGCATCACCTGGACGGCGTGCTGCGGCCCGGTAAACGCGGTAATTTCCAGATCTTCCAGGAGCACGCGCCATTTCTCGGCGAACGTCTCGAAATACAGACTCCGAACAGACGAGAGCAATGATGCAAGCTCGCGCGCGGCATCCACCGTGGAGCGCTCCTCGTCGCCGATAACCCAGGTTTCGTTCAGCAGCCTGAGCGCGATATTGCGCAGTTCCGATTTGAGCAGTCCATGATAGCCGTTCCAGGTATACAGCCCACTGAGCGGATGATCCAGCGGCAGGCCACTGGCGCGTTCGAAGATAACGGGCGCTTGCGCGCCGGCGGCTTCGTTGATACGAAACGGCGTCAGCTCGGGCGAATACTCGGCCTCGATCTCCAGACGCTCCAGCACCCGACGAGCCAGCGGCACCGACCGCAGGACCGCGCGAACATCGGCAACGAGGGTTTCGTCCAGGGCATAGGGAATCGGCACCTGCAGATTTTCGAAGAGCGCCTGCACGTGCTCGAAAAGCGCCGCGTAGAGCTCGTCGTCATACATTTCCGGAGGGAAACGCTCCAGATCCAGCTGATACCAGGAATTGACCAGTTGCGCATCGTATCGCTCGGGCCGCTCCAGCATCAGATAGCTCTTGAGCGTCTCATAGAGAAACTCCTGAGCATCGATATTTTGATGCAGCCGGTCTTCGATCCGATAGATCAACTGGGGCAAAAGCATCTTGTGCAACAAGCGCACATACGCCGATTGCGTGACCCGACCGAGCTTCTCTCCCTGCCACAGACCGAATCCCGCCATCATCGGCGGATCCGTATCGCGCTCCTCGTAACCGGTAGGCAGCGTCCGGACTTGTTCGAGCAGTCGTGTGATCTCGTCGAAATCGGCCGCGCCCTGGTTGAAATCCTCCAACCTCACCCGGGTCTCGGCCACTTCCTGGTCGAGTCGCTCGACCAGCGCACGATTGGACGACCAGCTGATCGCCCAGAATGAAATCGCGAGCACTACGACCGCTGCGGTCGCGCCGATCGACGCCCATTTGAAGATCCGGCGGCGCCGCTCGCCCTTCATGTCGATGCCCGCAAGCGCGGCCTCGGAAAACACCACCTGGCGCAGTAACCGGGTCAGGAAGTAACTTCGACCGCGGCCGGCGGCGGCCGGCGCGGCGCTGGCCTGGAGCCCGAACGAGCGCGAAATCGCGCCCATGACTCGATCGATCGGCGTGCCCTCCTGGGTGGCGCTGGTGAAATAAAGCCCGCGCACCTGAATCGGCTGTTCATACCGCGACGGCGCGAATGCCGCCTCGATGAACTGGCGCAACAGCGGTCTGAGCGATGCGAACTGCTGCGGAAAGCGATACAACGCACGGCGGCGGTCCTCGGACCGCTCGTGGCGCAGCTTTTCGACCAGCTGCAAGGAAAGGCGCTCGGTCAATGCATCGAATTCGGCCTCGATGGGTTCCGGTGACAAGCCCTGGTTGCTTTGCGCCAGATCCAGCGTCATCCCCCAGACTTGTTCGCGTTCATCTCGGCCCAGGTCGTCGAAGAACTCGTTGAATCCTGCGAGCAAGTCGCACTTCGTGAACACCACGTAGACCGGAAAACGGATGCCAAGCTCGGCCTGCAGCTCCTGAAGTCGATTGCGCACCGCCTGAGCATGATCACGCAGCCCCTGCCCGCCGTTTGCGAGCAGATCCGAAACGCTGATCGCCACCACGGCGCCGTTGATCGGCTGCCGCTTGCGGTAGCGCTTCAGCAATTGCAGGAATCCGGTCCAGGCCTTTGCGTCGCGGGTCCGGTCGCTATCCTGGGTTGTGTAGCGCCCGGCGGTATCGATCAGCACTGCTTCATCGGTGAACCACCAGTCGCAGTGACGGGTGCCGCCAACGCCCTTTAGCGATTCGACGCCAAAGCGCTCGGCCAGCGGAAAGTTCAGCCCGGAATTGACCAGTGCGGTGGTCTTGCCCGAGCCGGGCGGGCCGATAATCAAGTACCACGGAATCTGATAAAGCTGCTTGCGCTCGCCCTTGCCGCCCAGTCTTGCATTGCGCAGGACGTCGATCGCTTCGCGTAGCCGGTCCTGCAACAACTTGACTTCTTCCGAAGCATCGTCCTGTTCGGGTTGCGCCTCGACCACTTCCTGGGCCAGCTCACGGTTGTATCGCCGACCGATCATCCATGCACGGGTCTTGCGCACGCCCCAGATGACGAAAAGAAGCAGAATCAGGAGCACTCGCCAATATGGGTGCTCCAGCGGCGCCCAGCCGGCAAAGCTCAGAAGCGGTCCGGCAAACCAGATGACCAGCGAGATCAGGGTCAGCGCGATAAGCGGAATCAGAATGTGCCGAAGAAAGGCCTTCATAATTGCTCCTCCCGGGCGAGTCCGGCGTCCGCACGCGGTGTCATGACTGCAATGTCGACGCGGCGGTTGCGCGCACGTCCTTCGGCCGTGGCGTTGTCGGCCAGTGGCTCGGTATCGGCCCGGCCCTCGAAGCTGTAGCGCTCTTCATACGCAGCGTTTTCGGTCAGGATTTCGACCACCGACCGGGCTCGAGCCTCCGACAGATGCCAGTTCGAGGCAAAACGAGCCGAAAAAATCGGCACGTTGTCGCTGTGTCCGGTCACCAGAACCTGGCCAGGCACTTGCAGGATCGCAGCGCCGATTCGCTCGACGACCGGCCGAAACTCGGGCTCTATACGATCGCTGCCGGATGCGAACAATCCGTCGCCGGCCACACGCACGATGGCGCTCTGCGCATCCGATTCCAGCGTCACGCGTCCGGCCGCGATATCCGGGGCCAGCAATTCTTGCAGCGTCAAAAGCGCCGACTGGGTGTCGGGCGTCGGCTCACGTTCTGCCGCTTCAAGCCGCGCCAGAACTTCGCCATCGAGGGAAGCGATGCGTCCCAGCAATGGGTCGGAGGACCGGTTGAGCGTGATCGAGAAGGCGAGGTAGGCCAGAAGCAGAATGCCCGCGCCGATTGCCGCGAAAGCCCAGAGCGGAATCAACCCTGCAAGGCCCGGCTTCCCCGCATCGGTGCCACGCCAGTGCGGCGAGAGATCGCGCTCCAGTTCGGCCCGCTGGTTGCGGATGGTTTCGTACAGCCCGTCCTTGATCTGCTCCAGTTTGTCCCGGCCGTTCGGACGCGTGGCGTAAGTGCCCTCGAAACCCATGGCCAGCAGCACGTACAGAAGCTCGAGCAGATCCAGGTTGCGCGCCGCGTCGGTCTGGTTCTTCTCGACGATATTGAAAAACTCCTCGCCGCCCCAGGTCTGGCGGTGAAACGCACTGAGCAGGCTATGCTCCTGCCATCGGCTTTCGCTGCCCCATGGCGTGGAAAGTACGATTTCGTCGACGAACGCGCACATCGCATAGTGTGCCTGGCGCACGGTGTCGCTATCGTAGCCGGCGCGTTCGCAGGCTGCCCGGAAGTCATTGAGCAGTCGGGTCATGCGGTCGCGGACCTGGCCCAGATCGGGCCGGGCCGTGGCGTGGCGGAAGCTGACCGCGACGTTTATCAGCGGAAACGCCGCGGCTTCCAGTCGATTCAGGCCGGGTCCGACGTCGAGATCGGCCAGCCCGGGGCCACTCGCCGAGGGCGACGTTTCGCGCGCAGGAGGCGGTGGCGATCGGTCCTTGCTTGTCTGTGTGTTGCGGCCCTCGTTGCGTCGACCGCCCGGCGACGGCCGGATGATCGTTCGGTCTTCGGAATCCTTGGGCGAGTTGAAGAATGGATCTTTTCCGCTCATGTTTGGCTCCTCGGGCGGTCAGCCCCTGCGTATTGCCCAGAGCTCCAGCTCCAGATCGGGGTAGTCGCCGGATACGTGAATGGCGATCCCGCCGCTTTTCTTCAGACCATCCCAGTACTCGCTCTTGCGCTCGAGTTCGAAATAATTGAAACCGGCGTGATATGGAATTTCCCGCGGTGCCACCGGCAACGGTTCGGTACCAATGCCGCGGACCTGCTTGTTGACCAGGTCGCGAATGACTTCCACCGAGCCGATTTTTACCTGGCGGGGAAATTCCTTGCGCAACTGATCGGCCGATACCGATGCGCGCGCGGCCAGCACGAAATGTGCCGACCCGATCAAACCGGGGTCGGGAATCCGACCTACCCGAACACCGTATTTCTTTTCCACCAGCTCGATGGATATTGCATTTTGCTCTATGACCATGCTCAGCGAATTGCGCAGATCGATCATTACCGGTTCGAATGTCTGGCCCAGTGCGGCA
This sequence comes from Wenzhouxiangellaceae bacterium, assembly GCA_035269245.1. Classification (GTDB taxonomy): domain Bacteria; phylum Pseudomonadota; class Gammaproteobacteria; order Xanthomonadales; family Wenzhouxiangellaceae. Next base: position 5,857 of record DATFJJ010000146.1, read on the forward strand.
TGGCTGTAGTCGGGATACACGCGCGCCATCTTGTTGCCGCTGGAAAATGTGGCCAGCTCTCCGGCCAGCGCAACGAACGCCCGGTACAGAACTTCAGGATGGAGGCCGTTTCGCTGGCACAGGTGATGCATCAGAGGTATCGACCGGTTAACGATCATCAGCAGCAAAAAATCGGCAATCTCGGCCACGCCACCACGCCCGGAATCGCTCACCCGCGCGGCAAGTGCTTCGGCGCGATGCTTGAGCAGACCCAGAATTTCATCGGCCATGCCGTGCAGCACCGGTTGATCGAGACAGTTGTATACCGTGGGGATGAACTTGCGGTCGACTACGAGATCGCCGTCTGACCGCCGTTCAACGACCCGCGCCATTGGAATGCAGGCGAATTCGCTGCGATCATCGGCATCGGTCAGAATCCGGGTATTGGCCAGGCCGACCTCGATCTCGGCGCTGACGTCGGAGCCCGTCATGGAGTCGCGCGTCTCCACGGTTCTGGATCTAAAGCGGGCGAGGCGCTCATCGCCCCCTGGAAGATCGTATTCATCGCGGCCCGGCTTCATCACCGGCAGCCCGAGATAAATGGTGCTGTTCTTGAGATTTTCCGGCACGTCCAGAGGTTCCGGCGCCTGATCCTTTTCCGGAATTGCAAATGGCGTTCCGTCGGGAAATACTCCTACGGCCCGTTCGATGGCCAATTTGCCCATCTTCGCCGCGGCGGTATCCAGGGTCAGACGGTCGAAGCCCCAGGCGTCCGACCGGGACGCCGAGACGCGCTCCTGAACCAGATCGATCGTGTAGCGATCCAGCTGCTGAAAATGCTGCGGCCGAAGAAACATGCCTTCGGACCAGATCACCTTGTTTTTCCAGGACATAAGCAGTTTCCCTGTTGAGACCGCCGCCGGCGATCATGGACGATCAGTCGTCGCGCGGTCCGAGGTTGACGTCCAACCGGCCGATCATTGCAGTCAGTTCGTTTTCGCTGCTGATTTCCAGCGGACTTACCGCACGCCACTGGGCCTGTTCGATATCGCGATATGCCGCCAGAATGCCCAATGCGCTGCTTGAAGGCTGAAAATTGGCCTCAAGCCGGGTCGTCTGGCCGGGATCGAGCTGAAACTCCCAGCGATTGACAAGTTCCGCGCCCAGCGCGGTCTGATCCTGCTCCAGCAGCACAAAGAAATCGGCGGTTTCGAACGTGCCGGCCGAGCGCAATTCGTAGACGCGCACCAGTACCGGCGAGGCGCGCCCGTTGCGATCGGGATTGACCGCAGGCGACGCGGTGAGCATCAGGTCCACGTATGTCGGGTCGGGACGTTTCTCGCCCGCGCAACCCGCCAGAATCAATGAAGCGAAAACCAGCACCAAAATCAATGAGGGCCATCCGCGCGGCAGTTTGTCCAAGGGCTTTTCCATTTTCGAATCTCCATTCATGGTTGTGCAGGTCTTCATGCTTGTCCTTTCGTTCATCGTCGCTTGTCGCGAGCTTGCACGACTTGCTGGCAAGCTTCTTCGTAGGCCTCTGCAAACTCCGCGAGGAACATCTGACGTGCGTCGTCTCTCATCTTTCCGGCGACATCCTCGTAGTGCATCGTATACAGATTCCAGCATTTGGCCGCCTTGAGGCCGGGTGTACGGGCCGAAAGCGGGGAGATCCGCTGCAACCGGGACTCGAGCTGCGCTGGATCGAACTGCTCGATGACCGATTCAACCGCGCGCTGGGCGGCCGATAACAGGGCAAGCTGATGCGCCTGCAGGTCATTGAGCGCGTCTTCGTAGGCTTTGGGTCCCGTCAGAAAGCCGACCCCTTCGCTGGCGCCCAGAATCCGCGTCATGGCTTCGTCGGCGTTGGGGGAAAACTTCAGCGGGTTGTTCTCGGTCTGCACGAAACGCGTCTGGGAGATACGAAACTCGTTCTTGATCTCCGCTCGGCCCTGCAGCAACGCCATCAGGCCTTCCGTGACGACCCGGAGCATGTCACTCAATTTGTCATCTGTCGCCGATGCCGGCGGGGTGCCGGGTCCGGCTTCGGCTGGTGGTTCTTCCGCTTTTCTCGGCCGCGCCGGTTCGGATCGCGGCTGCGAAGCATCCGGCGGTTCCGGTGCGACTTCCGCCTGCGATTCAGGTTTTGAAAACGGTTGCGGTTGTGCCGGCGGACCTGGTATCGACTCGGACCCTCCGGCGGTCCGGGTTCGCGAATCTCGCCCTTCGCCGGTGCTCGTTCGGGCGCCGGGATCGGCCGCCGGGTCGGGCTCGGAGCTTTCGGCTTCGGGCGCGCGGCCTACATCCGCGCCAGCGTCCTTATCCGCAGGCGTACCGGGTCCGGGTCCGGGTCCAGGTCCGCGTTCGGGTTCGGATTCGGGTTCGGGTTCGGGCGCCGGCGGGTCGGCCGGCTCGGACTCGGCTGCGTCCTCGGCATCGAAAGCATTGGCCATGGGTGCGTCCGGCCCCTTCGCCGACGTTTCTTGCCGGTCCGACGCGCGACTCGCTCCGGCGCCAGATTCGTCGCTCGCCGCCGGTTTCGATCCGGGCGACTCGTGAAACCCGGTCAGAAAAGAGTCCCAGTCATCCGGGATCAACTCGGCTGGTTTTTTTCCGGTCGACGGTGCAGAAAAATATTCGCGCTCGGGGGACTGACTGAATCCGCTGTCATCGTCGTCATCGCTGTCCGACGCTTTCTGGTCCCGTTCCGATTCTGAGTCGCCGCCTTCCCATGGAAGGGAGAACTCGCCTGCATCCCATTCTTCGCCGGGCGTGTCTTCGGCCGACGGCGGAATGCCGGTCGAACCCTGGTCGAAATCGTCGCATTCCGGCGCGACCGTGGCCCCGGTCGGCGCCGCATCGGATTCGATCTCGACGCGCATCACGTAATCACCGATATAGATTCGATCTCCCGATTCAAGCACTGCGCTGCGGCCCTTCCCTATGAGTTTGCCGGCAGCGTTGTGGAATGTCCCATTGGTGCTGCGATCGACGATTTGAAAGTCGCCGTCTTCGGTCTCGATGACGGCATGCACAGAGGAGGTAAAGCGTCGTTCGTCGGGCAGCACCAGGTCACAGCTATCAGCTCGTCCCAGAGTGCCCCCTTCTTCACCGCACCGCCAGCGCGTGCCCTGCAGCTCGGGATCAGGCGATTGTTCGATGGTCACGACAAGTTGCATGATGGAATCCATGGCCATAGTCAGAGGTTCGTCTCCAGCGCGTCGATCCGTTGATGGGCTCGCGCGGGAAGCGCATCGTAAGCGCGCAGCGATTGCAGACTCGCCAGCACATCGGAATTGCTGAGCCGGCCCTGCCGATACAACTGGCCAATGCGCGAAACTACTTGCTCCACAGTCTCGTTCATGCCTTCGGTGGCACGGAGATTGCCCGGATGTGCCAATAGCACAGCATTATATAACTGGATTGCGCTGTCGAAATCGCCGAGCTCCGCGAACGTTTCAGCGTCCTGAATTTCACCGGTCAGACGCTCTCGCACCGCCGGGTCGAGCTGCTCGAACGGAATCTCGGGCCCGGCCTCGGGCTGAAACAAAACCACGAACGCGAGCGCGGCGACGACCGAACCGATCGATACCGCCGCCGCCGCTCGCTTGATTCGGGAAGGCGCGAACCGCTTCAGGAATTCTCGAGCGTCGGCCGGTCGCGCTTCGGCGTCGAAACCAAGACCTTGTCGAATCGCACGCCACTCGCTGCGCCGGAACGACGCGTCCCGGACCGGCCTCATCCCTGCCTCGCGCGCCTGATCGGCAGGCTTCCAGTCAAACGGATGCTTGCCGGTAAACAGCGCATAAGCAACGATGGCCAGCGCATAAACGTCGTCACGCGGCGTCGGCGGCTGGCCCGCGATCAGTTCGGTGCTGGCATACGGCGGCGAGTATCCAGAAAACGAATCCTCGCCGACGCGGCTTTTCTCCTGCCAGGCCTTGGCGATGCCGAAATCCAGGATCTTGACCCGACCACTGTCCAGAAGGAAAACGTTCTGCGGCTTCAGGTCAACGTGTACGATGCCTTCCGCATGCGCATAGGCGAGGCCGGCAGCCACTTGCGTCACGATGTCGCGGGCCTGCGCCGGATCCAGCCCGTGCCGGTTCTTTTTCAGCAGATCGCTCAGCGGGCTGCCGCGCAGATGCTCCATGGTCATGTAGATATGACCATCGGCCCGATCGAAGTCGTAAACCGTCACGATATTCGGATGTGCGAGCTGCTGGGCGCGCCGCGCCTCGCGCTGCAGGCTGACGAAGGTCGCGGCGACGTCCCCGACCTCGGGCTTGATGACCTTCAGTGCGACATGCACTTCAGTGTCGCCGGCTTCCTGCTTCAGCAGGTCGACCGCCTGGAAGACCTTGCCCATGCCGCCCTCGCCCAACGTGCTCTCTATTCGGAATCGTTGGCGCAGTACGCTGCCTACCACCAGATCGCCGTGTTCGGCCACCGGCGTCTCGGACCGAGGGGATGACGTCGACTGCATCGTTTCGAAAGCCGCGGGGGCAGGAGTTTCCGCATCGCTTTGGCCGCGTGACCGGCCGGCGGCGACGGTCTGGTCGACATCGTATTCCGCCGACGGCGCGACACGACGCCCGTCATCAGTCTCAGGCGCCAGCCGCGTGGCCTCATCCGCCGCTTCCGACTTCGGAGGTGCCGCGATCCGGGTCGCGTCTTCGTCGTCGGGCTCTGCGTCAGAATCGGCCGAAGCCGTATCCGGTTCGCCCTTGAGCCGCGTCCGACCGTGTTCTTCAGCGCCAGCGCGCGAGTCGACAGGCGGTTCCGAGCCGGCGTCCGACGCGTCTGACGGATCGACCCTGATGGTCGCTTCATCGTCCTCGACGTCGTCGCGATGCCGTTTCTCGTTCAATTCAGGCTCCGTTCGCTAGTCACGCGGGAATGAACATCTTGAACCGACCGGTCGGAAGCGTCGCACCTCGATGCACTGGTCGCCTTCTTCGACGATACGCCGATCGCCCGTCTGGTGACCGTATCGTCGAGGCGACCGTCGAGATTACCGGCCGAATCACGCTGCGCCGCAAACACGACTTTCGATGCAACCGCGAAAGCAATCCCTGTAGCATCGCACGGCTTCATCAGCATGGTTGCCTCCTCGTGTCACGCAGAATTTCCGCCACGGAGCAACGGTGGAACGCTCGAACTTGCTGCCACAACCGCATTCGGCGGCTTGCGTCGGTTTGCGGATTCGTGTTGAAGCGACTCGATTGGGCCAATGTCAGACTCTCGTTGCACATTCAGGGCGCCAGTATCAGGACTTTCACCTGGCTGGGCGTTATCGTCGCGCCCGGCGCATTTGTCGAATTCCCGAGCGACATACTCGTCAGCCGGGTTGCCGGCATGCCCTTGACCAGGCACGTGAACGCGCCGGTGAGATTTCGCTGGGGTCCCATCACCGTTCCCGAAGCCACGCCCATCGCCAGGCCCGGGTTGTCACCGTTGGTCATCGGCGTTGTCGTACCGAGGTTATGGGCCGGCATGCCAACATAGAGTACGTTGGGCACGTTAGGTATGGCCATGGCCGAAACGGCGATATTCGGGTAAGGAATCGGCACCGGTACGGGCGAAGGCGGCGCCGGCGTCAGGCAGACGTCCGGGAATCCGAGCGACATTGCGGGCATTTGTGTCTTTGCAAACATAGCCCTACCCCAGTTGAATCTGCTTGCCGTCGACCTTGACCAGCTCCTGGCTCTTGGCAACGACATTCTTGCCGCGGATCGTGAAATTCTCCCGCGATCGATAATCGATCTGGCCGCTGGTCACCCGATCGACTTCGTCGACGCTCCGAATCGAGTGTCGGCTGTGGTCGCGACGCGTGTTGCTTACCGTCTCCATGTTTCGGCTAACGGTACGAATCGACTCGAACGTGGAGACCAGTTTGCGTCCGACCCAGGTCGCGCCCTGAACGAAGTGCTCCGCGGCGGTGGCGCACAGCGCATATACAGGGGCGTCGATGCGAACGGACTCGGCGCTGGAAAGGTTCAATGACTGCCTCGTCCGCACGCTCAGACCGCCATGATCCAGCTCAATGCCGACATCGCCGGGAAACGTCAGTCGCGAGGCGGATTCATCAGGCCGCTCCAGCACCGACAAGACCCAGCTCTCGGCACCGTTCACCAGCAGCAATGCGCGATCGCCAATCATCGGCTCCAGCAGACAGCTTCGGGCAACCGCGGCTGCAAAACACCGCCCGTTCGCCTGCACTTCCCATAAATCGCCAGTGCGACCCACAACCTTCGCAACACATTGCTCCACGGCGCTTTCACGCT
>DATFJJ010000147.1:0-2026 GCA_035269245.1 Wenzhouxiangellaceae bacterium
GGCAATAACAGCTTCGTGACCGGTGTCGACACGGACCTAGACGGCGAAGCGCGCATATTCGGCGGAACGGTTGACCTTGGCCCATACGAGGGGACCGATCTGATCTTCGCCGACGGGTTCGAGGATTCTGATTTCTGAGTCCGAGATGTGTGAATGCCATCAAGGGCCATGCGCGCCTTCTCGTCCTCGGTGGTTGTTTAGGGGTGCCGTGGGCTGCAAATCTCCCTGAACCGTCAATCGGTCCCAAATGCAGCCGCCGTTCTTGCCGGATCGCTTATAGGTTTCAACCACCTGAAGTTTCGTTCAGCGCGAGCGAAAGCTCGGAAATGGACTCGAATATCGGATGTTCCGGCGCCGCGTTGCCCAGAGCGATTCGTTCGGCTTTTTCCAACAGCATCCGGCAGTCTTGATCGCGGCCTTCATCCAGCGCCAGGCGAGACAGCGCCAGATAGGAGTGGGCCACGTGAATATGGTCGTCGCCGAACATCTCCAGACGCATTTCGAGCGCTTCTTCAAGCAATTGCTTTGCCTGCTCCAAGCGCTCCAACCGACCCTCGATGACGCCCGACGCATGCAATGTGTTGGCGATGAGTGCGTGTCTTGGTCCGAATTGCCGGCGGCGGGCCTGTAGCACTTCTGCGATCAGCGTGCGTGCCTGCCGGTGCTCGCCGCGGTCCGAGAGAACGGTTGCCAGTGAGTACAGCGATCCGATGGTCTCTGGATGCTCATCGCCGAAAGCGCTTTGCCTGAGCGCAAGCGCCCTGCGATGATAGTTCTCGGCCGCCTCGAGTTCGCCCAGTTCGCGGTTGGCGGAGCCGAGCTGGTGCAGCCAGTGGGCGAGCTCGGGATGGTCCGGCCCCAGTAGACGCGTTTCGATTTCCAGCGCTTCGCTTGCCACCGCCATGCCCTCGCGGTTGTGGCCCGACTGCATCAATGCGGTACCTAGGTTGCCAAGTGCAGAAGTCGTTTCGGGGTGCTCGGGTCCGTGCAATTCGCGGCGAATTGCCAGCGCGCGGCGAAACTGCGCTGTCGCTTCCGTCATTTGCGACTGGCGGGCAAAAACGATGCCCAGCGAGCGCGCGAGCGTGGCGTCGAACGCGTCCGAATTTGCATCGCCGCGATCTTTGATCAGCTTTTCCAGCGTTCCTCTGGCCACGTCGAGGCGTCCGGTCATCTGCTGTGCGTCGGCCATCACCGCGCGAGCACGGTCGCCGACCTCTGAACCGGAGCCGTCGGAGATATGGGTCGCGCGTTCGGCGGTGTCCTCGGCAGCCTGGTATTGACCCAGCTTCAGCAAATTCGCAGCCTGTGTATACAGCGTTTTGGCCATCTCGTCGCCGCGAACGTTCCGCGCGTTCTCAAGCACGGTGACGGCTTGTTCCAGCAGCATGCCGGCGCGTTGATATTCTCCCAGCGATGCCGAAACCTCGGCCATCACGCGAAGCATTTCGGCTTTCACAGTCGGCTGTTCGTCCAGTGCATCGATCTCGGCTTGGCCGCGCTCGAGGAGTTCGCCTACGGGCGTTTCGATACCCAGCGATTGAGCCGGATCGGCCGCTTCGAACAATTGCACCAGGAAGTCGGTGACCTGAACGGCTTTTTCGGCTTCGACCCGGGCTGTTTGTGATGCTTCGAGCGCTTTGTCGCGTTCGTCCGCCAGTTCGGCGGCTTGCATGCTCAAAACGATGATCGAAACAGAAAGCAGGCCGATGAAGGCGGTGAGGCCCGCCACTGCAGGCTTGTTGCGCTGAATGAATCGCGCCAGGCGGTAACGTTGGGTGGCGGCGCGGGCCTTGATCGGCAGCTTCTCGAGGTGGCGGCGGAGGTCTTCGGCCAGCGCGGCCACGCTTGCATAGCGCGCTTGCGGATCGCGTGCCAGGGCGGTCAGCACGATATTGTCGAGATCGCCGCGCAGCGCCCGGCGGATCCTGTCGGGACGATCGCCGAAGGAGTCTGACGCCGCGTCGACGGATCCGGTGTTGCGCCAGCGTTCGCTGGGCCGCTGGATGCTGGCTTCGGTAATGGT
>DATFJJ010000148.1:0-3475 GCA_035269245.1 Wenzhouxiangellaceae bacterium
CGGCTTCGGCCGGGAAGAACTTGAAGCGCGACCAGCCGAATTCCATCCCGGTCATGATTTCGCTTGCCGTGGCCACGCCGGGAACGAACGGGATGGACGCGCCTTGCGCCGCCCGGTAAAGCGCCGGGGTCGCGCCGGGCGCAATCGCGAATGCGGCGCCGGCCGCCGCAACGCGCGCCAGGTCCTTTTCGGCAAGCACGGTTCCGGCGCCGACGATCATCCCGGAGACCGCCTCGCGCATTGCGGCGATCGCTTCGAGCGCAACCGGCGTGCGCAAGGTCACTTCGACCACCGGCAGGCCGGCCTCGAACAGCGCTTCGGCCAGCGGCGCCGCGGTGTCGAGGTCGTGAATGGTCAGCACGGGCAGTACCGGGGCCTGCGCCAGTATCGTGTCGATAGCGGAATTGATGTCTGTCATTGGTTTTGCGCCGGATAGGGTGGTCGATAGTCGCTGGTCGGTGGTCGGTCCAACCGGGAATCTTTCATTCGTGATCCTTCAGCGCCAGCGCCGCCCCCAGCAGGCCGGGCTCCGGATGCGCGACAAGCGCAACGCGAACGCGCTCCAGCCAGGCGGCGAAGCGTCCCTTGTCCAGAAAACGCTCGACGAAAGCGCTGGCGCGCAGGAAGCTGGCGAACCTGGGCGCCATGCCGCCGGCGATCGCGACGGTGCGCGCCCCGTGAATCAGCGCGCAGTCGCCGGCGAAGCTGCCCAGAATGGCGCAAAAGCGGGCCAGGGAGCGGCGGGCCAGCACGTCGTCGCCGGCCAGCGCCAGCCGCACGATGTCTGCCGGGCTCAAAAGCGTTCCAGTCGGTGTTTCACGCTTGGACGGCGGTCTGCCGCCCAGCGCGGCGTGGATGCGCGAAAGGCCATCCCCGGACAATACGCGTTCAACCGAAACGCGACCGTGGCGAGCCATGAGCCACTCGTGCAGCAGGCGCTCTTCGCTGCCCTGCGGCGCGAAGCTGACGTGGCCACCCTCGGTTTCGATGACGTGCCAGTGGCGCGCGTCGAATTCGGTGATCAGTGCAACGCCCATGCCGGTCCCCGGGCCGATCACGCTTATCGGGGCCAGCGGCCGATTGTGCTCACCGTGATGAATGATCGTCTTCTCCTCATCGCGCAACGCCGGAATCGAGCGTGCCGCGGCACCGAAGTCGTTCAGCACGAGAAGTCTTTGAAGCCCGAGTTCGGCCTGCAGTTCCGAGCGACTGAAAGACCATGCCCGGTTGGTCAGCCGGATTTCGTCGGCCGTCACCGGACACGCAACGGCAATCGCCGCCCGTCGGATCGGCGGGCGATTCTTGATCTGTGCGAGGTAATGCCGGGCGGCATGCTGGAGGCTGGCGAAGCGGTCGGCGGAGAGCTTCTGCTCGTCGTGCAGGCGGGGCCTGCTGGCGCCGTTGAGGTCGGCCAGCGCGAAACGCGCGTTGGTGCCGCCGATATCGGCGACCAGCACCAGTTCGGTTTCGCGCGTCGTCATCCTTCGGAAAACAGGATGCTGGCGCCGGATTCGGCGTCGCTGGCGCCGGCGCGCATTGCGCCGAACAATTCACGTCCGATTCCCGCCTGGTTTGCCGCGAGGTCGAGCGGCCGTGCTTCACGGGCATTGAGCGACTCGGGATCGATTGCGCTGTCCAGCCGCCCGGCTTCGGCGTCTATGGTCACCATGTCGCCGTCTTCGAGCCGTCCGATAACGCCGTCGGCAGCCGCTTCGGGCACGACGTGAATGGCCGCGAGCACGGATCCCGAAGCACCCGACATGCGGCCGTCGGTAAGCAGGGCGACGCGCTGGCCGCGGTCCTGCAGCACCTGGAGCGTGGGGGTGAGTTTGTGGAGTTCGGGCATGCCGTTGGCGCGCGGCCCCTGGCCGCGAACGACGGCCACGAAATCTCCGGTGAGACTGCCGTCGCGAAATGCATCCAGCAGGTGTTCCTGGGAATCGAAAATCCGCGCCGGGGCCTCGATCCTGCGATGTTCGGAATCGACCGCCGAGATCTTCACGATTGCCCGCCCGAGGTTGCCCTTGAGCAGTCGAATGCCGCCGTCCGCGGCGAATGGGGCGGTAGCCGGCCGGAGTATGGATTCGTCCCGGGACTGCGCCGGCGGCGCTTGCCAGGCCAGACGGTCTTCCTCGAGCATGGGTTCCAGGGCCTGGTCGCGCAGGTCGCCGCCGTGGATGGTCCGGATGTCGGGATGCAGCAGCCCGGCATCGATCAACTCGCGAATCACGAAGCCCATGCCGCCGGCGGCGTGGAAGTGATTCACGTCGGCCTGGCCGTTGGGGTAGACACGCATCAGCAGCGGCGTGGCGCGTGCAATGTCGTCCAGGTCGTTCCAGTCGATCAACAGGCCGGCGGCACGTGCAATCGCGACCAGATGAATGGCGTGGTTGGTGGAACCGCCGGTCGCGGCCAGGCCGACCATCGCATTGACCATGGCCTTTTCGTCGACCGTGCGGCCGATAGGCGTATAGCTGTCGCCGTGAGCGGTGATCTCACAGGCACGCTCGGCAGCCGCCAGCGTGAGGCGTTCGCGCAAAGGCGTGTTGGGGTTGATGAAGGCCGCGCCGGGCAGGTGCAGCCCCATGACTTCCATCAGCATCTGGTTGGAATTGGCGGTGCCGTAAAACGTGCAGGTTCCGGGTGCGTGATACGACTGCGACTCGGCTTCCAGCAGTTCTTCCCGGGTAGCCTTGCCGTCGGCGTGCGCTTTCCTCACTCGCGCTTTCTCCTGGTTGGGCAGGCCCGAGGGCATTGGCCCTGCGGGTACAAGCACCACCGGGAGATGGCCGAATGCAAGCGCACCGATCAGCAGGCCCGGCACGATCTTGTCGCACACGCCCAGCATCAGCGCCGCGTCGAAGGTGTTGTGAGACAGCGAAACGGCGGTGGCCTGGGCGATGACGTCACGCGAGAATAGCGAGAGTTCCATGCCGGGCTGGCCCTGGGTGACCCCGTCGCACATCGCCGGCACGCCGCCGGCCACTTGCGCGGTGCAACCCTTGCTGCGCGCGGCCAGCTTGATCAGCGCCGGGAAACGTTCCAGCGGCTGGTGCGCCGAGAGCATGTCGTTATAGGCGGTGACGATGCCCAGGTTGGGCTGTTGCAACGCCTTGAGGGTCGGCTTGTCTTCTTCCGAGGCGGCGAATGCGTGCGCCAGGTTGCCGCAACTGATCCGGCTTCGGGCGATACCGGCGTCGCCCGCCCGATCGATTCGTTCGAGATAGGCCTGTCGAGAGGCGGCTGATCGAGTCCGTATTCGGTCGGTGACTTGTTCGATGATCCCGTGCATCAGGGGCTCCAGTGAATTTCAAGTGCATTGCCGGCATGCTGCAGCAGCGCCGCAATCGGGTAGCGCTGCGGATCGGCACTGGTTCTTGCATCGTGCAAGACCTTGCGTTTTTCTTCTCCGCGAATCAGCAGAAGCAGACGGCGGCTGGCCGCGATTCTGGACAGCGTAAGCGAAATTCGGGCA
>DATFJJ010000149.1:0-6927 GCA_035269245.1 Wenzhouxiangellaceae bacterium
CTGCTGCCGGCCGTCCTCGGCGGGCTGATCGCCGGCGGCGTGCTGGCTGCGATCATGTCGACGGCGGACAGTCAGTTATTGGTCGCCGGCTCGGCGGTCAGCCACGACCTGCGGGACGGGCGTTTCTCGCTGGCCCTGGACCGTACGGTCATCGTCATCCTCGGCATCGCCGCGGTCGTGCTGGCACTGTTCTTTCCCGCAACCATCTTCGAACGCGTGCTGTTCGCCTGGCAGGGCCTGGGCAACGCCTTCGGCCCGCTGCTGCTGATCCTGCTGATCTACGGCGGCGTAAAGCCCGGCTACCGGCTGGCGGCCATGGCCACCGGCTTCCTGCTGACCGTCGCGCTGAGCTTCGCCCCCGACGCCCCGGGCGACGCCGTCGAACGTCTCGTCCCGTTCGCCCTGGGGCTGCTGATCGCCTGGATGGGGCGTCAGCGGCGTTGAGGGTGGTCCGAAAGGCGAACTTCAGATGATGGGCGCGAAGACGCCAAGGCGCGAAATGAAAAGCGACAGCGTTAATGAAACCGCAGATGAACGCGGATGAACGCAGAATGACTCGGACGCAGCCAACCCCCTATGTCATCCCGGGCGGAGCGAAGCGACGACCCGGGACCCAGTGTCCTTACCTCGATGATTGCGCTCAGTGCTCGCCATGGAGATCGCGCGGCGTTTCGATGCGGACGCCGATGACGGCCTCGGGGCCGCGCCAGAATTCAGGGGCAGGAAGAGGTGGATCGTTGAGGTAGACCGGCAGTTCTCCTAGAAAGGCTCGGATCCGCGATGGGCCAATGTCGAAATGGTTCGCCGAAAAGAGCACCTGCCCATCTTGATGAAGTTCGCATCCGTTCAGTTTTTCACCCTCGGCGCCCTGCTTGATATCGCAGCGGAATTCGGCACCGGAACGCGAGTCTCGATAGGTGGCTGAAAAGGGCAGTTCGACGATCTGAGTGTTTCGATCGTTTTCGAGCTCTGGAACCCGTTCAACGAAATGAAATCGCCAGGGAGGACGTTCGGGGTTGGATTGGTCGATGAAGACCCACTGACCCATGATCTCCGGCAGAAGGAGGCTGCTGGTTCCCTCATAAAAGCCCGGCGTGTTGTTGGTTCCGAGCTTGTAGTTTTGCTTCACGGCGAACGCTTCTAGCGATCCGGCGTCGTCGTCAAGCACTATGGATACCTGCATTCGGCCAACAAACGGGAAGAAAACCGCTACGTCGCCAACTTCTTCGGTCGCGAGACTCGACACCGGAAGGTCGCAGGTCAGACAGGGTCCGTCGGTGACCTTGTATAGTCTGCCGATCATCCAGTGCAACGGAAAATAGCCTTGCGGGTTCGGTGGAGGATGGACAGTGGCGGTCAGTCCAGTATCGATCGCATCATCACGAATCTCGGAGTTTGCAGTAAAAATCTGAGCTTCTCCAGTTTCGTCGTCATAGGCATAAATCACCAGAAAGAGAATCCCGTTCTGGATCTCCACATAGAAGCCTCGACCACGGTTCGTGTCACTCTGGTCAACGTACATTCCAGGTTCTGGGTAGACCGCAAAAGCAGACTGGAAAAGAGTTGCTGACGCCAGCAGAAGTGCAGTGCTCAACAAGAACCGAATCAAAGATGCTAGCTGTGTTTTGTTTTCGAGAGACATCAAAGGCATCCTGAGGTATACGTTGCAGTCTGGTTTCCCGGCGTCCATGCGTTGCAACCTGTGCTGTTGCAAGCGCGTGCTCTGACCCAGGTGCTTGATGTCACTTCAAGAGGCACCGATTCCTTCACGCCCCTGTAGAAACTATCGGGACTGCTGAACCAACTATTGGAATCCGTTTCGATTTCATACCAGCCAATCAGGCCAGTCGGGGCAGAATAATTTACCCAGTTATCCCCGAAGCAGAGGCCCCTGATGATCGAGACTGTTCCAAATGCTCCTGGTGAGGCTCCACCAGGAGTTCTATAGCCTCCAATCACAGAAGCCATGGTGTCGAGAGCTTGAACAGCATCGCTCTCGTTGACAACGCCTATCGCTTGGGACTGATAGGTCATGCCGGGATCAGACCAGAGATTCAGTCGATCACAGCCGCTCAGGCTGCAACTTCCGTCTGATCCCATGATCGTGCGAAACTCCGGCACTCCGTTACCTCCAGCATATGTGTAACCGTTTCCATATGAATACGCTTGGTACCCTGCGTTGGGCGGGTAATCATGTCCGATGCCCAGGTTGTGGCCTATCTCATGGGTAAAGTTGTTGAACATCGAGATGCAGCCATCGCCAGTGTTGGCGGTCCATTTGGTTTCGGAATTTCCTGATGGCGAGTCTGCGGCAAGTCCAGCGCCACAGGTGGTTCCTGCATTGGCTTCATCCCATATCAGTAAGGCCAAGTCGGCTTGGTGTGCATTTCGAAGCGGTGTAACTTCTTCAAATGTGTTGCCCGGATAAGTGCTTTTCATCTGCTCTGCCATCGTTATGGCTCGAAACCCGTCGACGTTAGGAGGTGCGGTATAGCTGCTAGCTTCGTAATGAATGATTCTTCCGACAGCATCAACATCGCTATCGTCGAAAGAAATGTTCATCCAGGCTATGGAAGAGTTTGCCAAGGCTTCGATGTCGTAGTTCGAAGCAGCACCAGCGGTAAATAGCAGCAGGATATCGATGACTGCAGTTCCGCCTGACGACTTCGTCCCTGGCTCAGCGACGTCCGGCTCTTTGGAATCCAGTCCAGTATCGAATGCGCCCAAGGTCTTTCCGCCTTCGTGCGCGTTTGCCCCGTGTGCACAGGCACTTTCCAGCTCGTATGCCGCGATATCCGGCTCTCGGATGTACGTGTTTCCATCGGAGCCGTGTCGAATTTCGTACACGATCGGTCCGACGCGCATCATGCCGAAGTAGCCGGTCTCGGTGATGGATACGACGAAGTCGGCGTATTCGTAGCCCTCGATCGCGCCGACCCAGCTCCAGGCCGAGTCGGTCCATTCTTCGACGTAGCGACCGTTCAGCCGATAGATTTCGCCGGGAAATGGCTCAATCGTGACCGTGGACTGGGCGAGCGGTGCGAATTCGGTCGGCTCAACGCCTTCTCCGGGTGGCTTGGCGGGGTGGAGCAGTGAGTCGAACTCAAGTTCCACCCGGGCGAAGCGGCGGGAGTGTCGATTGTCGATCCCGGCCTCGCGAGCGACTGATTCAGCGACGATCGCGGGAGAATGAATGAGGACCGGTCCTGGTTCAGCGCCGTGCAGGGGTGGGGGCGAGCAGAGCGGCAGCAAGCATGCCGATGCAGAGTAGCGGATTTCGCATTTCGTGTTTCCTACTGGATGAGCCAACGCCAAGTCACGGTAGCACCGGTAAGCAGGCCGTTCAACTCGCGGAAGGACGCCCAGCTTCACAAATGTCGAATTTATTCAGCAGGTTGTTGCGCTTTCCGGGGCGAAGAACCCTGTGCGCCCGGACGAGGAGGGTGAATCGAGCGCGCGATGGCTCCCAGAATCGAGGGCGGTCAAAAGACTTCAGAGTCGCTCGATCCCGGGCCAGGCTCGGGATGACAGGGGCACGGCGCCGTGTTCATCTGTTGTTTTCCAGTTGTTCCCGCCTTTCTCTTCGCGCCTTCGCGTCTTCGCGCCCATCATCTGCCGTTTGTTTTTCGAATTTCTCCGCGTCTCTGCGCCTCTGCGAGAACCCGCTTTCGCTCCCGGTCGCCCGGCCCGGGGCTGATAAAATGCACGGCTGACCTTTCACCATTTCCCGAGGAACACCGTCCATGAGCGGAGACGTCGATATTCGCGCCGCTGCGCGCCCCGAGCCCGATGCCCTGATCCAGCAGATCGCCGACTACGTCTGCGACTACGAGATCACCTCCGAGGAGGCCTGGCAGACGGCGCACTACTGCCTGAAGGATTCTCTGGCCTGTTCGATGTTGGCCATGCGCTTCCCGGAATGCGTGAAGCTGCTCGGCCCGCTGGTACCGGGCGCGGACCTGACCGGCGGGGCGCGGGTGCCGGGTACGCACTTCGAGCTCGATCCGGTCCAGGCCGCGTTCAACATCGGCGTGCTGGTCCGCTACCTCGACTTCAACGACACCTGGCTGGCCGCCGAGTGGGGCCACCCGTCGGACAACCTCGGCGCGATCCTGGCCGTGGCCGACTACATTTCGCGCACCGAAGTGGCGGAGGGCCGCCCGCCGCTGTCGGTCGACCGCGTCCTCGAGGCCATGATCAAGGCCCACGAGATCCAGGGCGTGCTGGCGCTGAAGAACTCGTTCAATCGGGTCGGCCTGGACCACGTGCTGCTGGTTCGCGTCGCCTCGACGGCGGTCGTGACCCACATGCTCGGCGGCTCGCGCGACGACGTGATCAACGCCGTGACCCAGGCCTGGATCGACGGCGGCGCGCTGCGCACGTATCGCCACGCGCCGAACACCGGCCCGCGCAAGAGCTGGGCGGCCGGCGATGCCTGCCGCCGCGCGGTCATGCTGGCGCTGCTGACGCTGAAGGGCGAGATCGGCTACCCGTCGGCGCTGACGGCCAAGGGCTGGGGCTTCCAGGACGTGCTGTTCAAGGGCAAGGACCTGGTGCTCGAGCGTGAATTGGGCAGCTACGTGATGGAGAACATCCTGTTCAAGATCTCCTTCCCGGCCGAGTTCCACGCCCAGACGGCCGTGGAATGCGCGCTGAAGCTGCATCCGGAGGTCAAGGACCGCCTCGACGACATCGAGCGGATCGAGATCGAGACGCAGGAAGCCGGCGTGCGGATCATCGACAAGACCGGGCCTCTCAGCAATTACGCCGACCGCGACCACTGCATCCAGTACATGGTCGCCGTGCCGCTGATCTTCGGCAACCTGACCGCCGAGTCCTACAACGACGACGTGGCGGCGAACCCACGGATCGACGCGCTGCGCGACAAGATGACGGTCAAGGAGAACCCGCGCTTCACCGAGGAGTACTTCGACGCCGACAAGCGCGCCATCGGCAACGCGATCCAGGTGTTCTTCAAGGATGGCTCGAGCACCGAACAGGTCAGTATCGACTATCCCGTCGGCCATCGCCGGCGTCGCGAGGAGGGCATCCCGCTGCTGGAAGACAAGTTCGAGCGCGCGATCCGCGGCTACTTCAGCGCGCGCCAGGCCGACGCGATCGTCGAGGCGATGGAGAACCGCGCCGTGGCCGGCGGCATGGACGTCCACGAGTTCGGCGCGCTCTGGTCGCTGATCTGACGCCGGGGCGGTGAGCGGCGACGCGCACGAGGCGATCCGCCACCCGAAAGCGCTTCGGCGGCTGCACTGGCTACTGGCCGTGCTGCTGCCGGGGCTGATCCTGTTCGGTCTCTGGATGGGCCAGCTCGACCGGGCCGATCCGCTGAAGGCGCTGGTGCTGCCCTGGCACCTGGCTGCCGGCGGCCTGGTCGCGGCGCTGGCGATTCTGCGCCTGGCGATCCGTCGACGGCACCCCGAAACGCTGCGCGCGGCCGCCGCGCGAACCACGCCGCTCCGCCGGCGCCTGGCCGGCTTCGTGCACGCCGCGTTCTACGTCCTGCTGATCGGCCTGCCGCTGCTGGGCCTCGGCGTCTGGCTGCTCGACCCCCATCTCGGCCCCGCGCCGTTCGGTGACGGGGTGGCGGTCGGCAACTGGTCCGAACGCCTCCATCGCCTGCACTACCTCGGCGCCTGGTCCGTCGCCGTCCTGCTGCCCCTGCACATCGCCGGTGCGCTACTTCCCGAACGAGCCAGCCATCGGCCGCTGTCGCGGATGCTTTGATCGGAAGGGCGTTCTTGGGAACGCCGAAAAGCGAAAAGCGTAGATGATTGGCGCGAAGACGCGAAGGCGCCAAGAAAAGGCAAAAAAAGCGTGTGATCTGAAATTCGCGGTTGAGCTCTGCGCACCGCAATGCGACTGGAATCCGATCTCTCCGATCGACCCTGCAGCAGCAATTTGCACCCTTCAAATGGTCCTGCTTTTCTCTTCGCGCCTTTGCGTCTTCGCGCCAATCATCTAATGATTTTTGGCTCCAAGCGCTACTACTTCATCATCCGTTTCGCCGTCCGGACCACCGCGCCGATCAGCGGCAGGTGCTCGTACAACCCGCCGGCGGCGTCCCAGAAGTCCTGGTGCAGGACCACCCGGCCGTCGTCGTCGAAGCGCAGGTGGGTCATGCCGATGCTCTTCGAGTCGATCTTCATGCCGAAGGCCGAGGTCGCGAAGTGCATGTCCCAGCGGACAAAAACATCGACGCCGTCGCGGATCGTCTGATGCACGATGACCTCGCTGCTGTCGAGCTTCGCGCCGGTCTCGCCCATGTAGTCGGCCACGGCGCGGCCGGCGGTCAGGGTCAGCAGGGTGTCGTTGAAGAACACCTCGTCGGCGTACAGTTCAGCCATCCGCTCGGCCGTATCGTCGCGCGTCAGGTCGGCGAACACCCCGCCGAATGACGCCAGGCCGGCCTCGATGGCGGCGGTGGATCCGGGGTGCTGGCGCAAGGCGTCCTGATAGTCCGGCATGTCGGAATCCTCCATGGGGCGAGCCCACCACATCCAAAGCGCGATCAGGATCGCGCCCAGGGCAAACAGTAGAATCAAAGTTCGAAGCATGGGCGGAGTCTGGGGTTGCGGGGTCAAGTCGCGGTGAACGACATCTCGGCCTGTGCGCGCCAGCATACCCGCTTCACGACCGGTTCACCACGGACGACGAGCATCCGGTACTCTTGCCACGGCACATCGATAATGCATCGCTCATGTTGAAGACCGTTTTCGCCTGGTTCGACACTTCACAACTCGAGCCGGGAACCGCCGGCCATCGCGTCGATATCACCCGCGTGGTGCCGTTCATCGCGCTGCACCTGGCCTGTCTGGCCGTGTTCTGGGTCGGGGTGTCGCCGATCGCGGCGGCCGTCTGCATCGCGAGCTACCTGCTGCGGATGTTCGCGATCACGGCCTTCTACCACCGCTA
>DATFJJ010000150.1:0-3126 GCA_035269245.1 Wenzhouxiangellaceae bacterium
GACGCTTTACCTGGATCGCGTGGAGCAGACGGTTACCCTCAAGCATTACCTTGTGGGTGTCCTCAAAGCGCCGATATTTGCCGTGGTGATTGCGCTCATCGGCTGCCTGGAAGGCCTGCGGGTCGCCGGTACGGCGCAATCGGTGGGCGAACACACGACCACGGCCGTGGTACGAAGCTTGACCATGGTGATCGTCATCGACGCGCTGGCCGCGGTCTACTTCATGGAGATCGGCTGGTGATGCCCGGCGAACACACAACCGCGCCCGCCGCGAAGCAGACACCGGCGAAAACGCCGGACAGCGAGCGGGATAACGAGACGGTCATCCGGATTCGCGGCCTGCTGAACCGCTTCGGCTCGAACGTCGTGCACCGGGAACTGGACCTGGATGTCCGGCGCGGCGAGATCCTTGCCGTGGTCGGCGGGTCTGGCAGCGGCAAGTCGGTGCTGATGCGCTCGATCCTGGGGCTGCTGCGGCCGGACGGCGGCAGTATCCAGGTTTTCGGACAGCAGCTGAAGGACGCCGAAGACGCTCAGCGGGTGATGTCCCGCCGGGCCGGCGTGCTGTTCCAGGACGGCGCGCTGTTCTCGTCTTTGACGGTGCTGGAGAACGTCGAGGTTCCACTCAAATCGCACCGGCCGGACCTGCCGGCGCAATTGCGGCGCGACCTGGCCCGGTCCAAGATTCAGCTGTCGGGACTGTCGGCCTCGACAAGTTCGAAAATGCCGTCGGAACTTTCCGGCGGCATGCGCAAGCGCGTCGCGCTGGCCAGAGCCCTGGCGCTGGAACCCGAACTGCTCTTCCTGGACGAACCGACGGCCGGCCTCGATCCGATCGGCGCCGCCGATTTCGACCGCCTGCTGCGAACACTGCAGCGCGCACTGGGGTTTACCGTATTCCTGATCACGCACGATCTCGATACGCTGTACGCAATATGCGACCGGGTGGCAGTCATTGCCGACCGAAAGATCCTGGCCGCAGCGCCGCTCAGCGAAATCGAGCAACTGGACCACGACTGGATACGCGATTACTTTCACGGGCCGCGCGCACGCGCGGCGCGAAATCAAGACACGGCCCCAGGGTAATGGAGCACTAGGCATGGAAACGAAAGCCAATTACGTCGTCATCGGCGCATTCACGTTCGTCGTCGCCATCGCGGCCGTGCTGTTCGGCCTGTTCGCGGCGCGCTACGCGACCGAAAGCGCCTGGAATCATTACACGATTCTGTTCAACGAATCCGTCATCGGCCTGTCCGACGGCAGCCCGGTGCTGTACAACGGTGTCAATGTCGGCCGCGTGACCGAGCTCGAACTCAATCCGGAGGACGTCCGGCAGGTCCTGGCCACGGTCGAGGTCCAGGCACAGGTGCCGGTACACGAAGACACCGTGGCGACCATCCGGCTGACCGGTCTGACCGGCACCGCGGCAATCCAGCTCAGCGGCGGCAGTCCCGGCAGCCCGTTGCTGAAGCGTTCCGACGAAGATCTCCCGCAGATAAAGTCGGTTTCGTCGCCACTCAATCGCCTGATGGAGTCTTCCGAGGGCATCGTGGTGACCGCCAACGCCGTGCTCAACCAGATCGACAAACTGGTTCGCGACGAGAATCTCGAAAGAATCGATGCCACGCTGGCGTCGCTGGAGCAGTTCAGCGGCGCGCTGGCCGGACCGGAAAGCGACCTGAACCGGCTGCTCGCCAACACTGCGCAGGCCAGCGATTCGGTCCCGGCTCTGCTGGAAAGAATCTCCGCCACGACCGAAAGGTTCGACCAGCTCGTTGCCGACATCGACGACGGTCTCGTCCGCGATCTCCCCGAGCTGAAGACCCGGCTCTCCGGCACGCTGGCGAACCTGGAATCGCTCTCCGGACGGCTCGACACCATCATCGCGAGCAACCAGGATGAGCTCAGCCAGATCGGCGGCGTCGGAATGCGCCAGGTCTCCGGCGGCATAGAGGAAATCCGCCGTCTGATCCGCGATCTTTCCGACCTCGTCCGCGAGATCGAAAACAACCCGGCGCGCTTCCTGCTCGGCGGCGAACAACCGGAGGAGTACCCCTCACGATGAAGACCCTATTGAAACTTCAGGCCGCAGCCGCTCTTCTTTTGATGGCCGCCTGCTCGATTCTCCCTGAAACCCAGCCGGTGCAGCTGCTCGACCCGCAGCTGGATTCTCCCGCTGCTGCAAGCCAGGGCGTTGACTGGACGCTTAACGTGGCGAGGCCCGAGTCGGACCCGGCGCGCGATTCGGCACGGGTGCTGGTAAGAACCGGCGAGGGCCAACTGCAGGTCCACGCCAACGCTCGCTGGGTGGCCGCCGCGCCTGAATTGGTGCGCACCCGTTTGGTACGATATCTGCGCGATTCGCAATCGATTGACCAGGTCAGCGCCGGTGCCGCGGGACTGGACCGAACGCTGGCGCTGGACCTGCGCAGATTCGAGCTGGTCGAGACCGGAGACGGCCAACTGGAAGCTGAAATCCGTCTCGAGGCCCGCCTCTACGACAGCCGCTCGGCCGAATTGCTTGCGCGCGAGCTGTTCGAGGCCCGCCATGCCGTCGGCGGCGCCGGACCGGCTGAAGTCGTTGGCGGCTTCGAGGCGGTGCTCGGGGAAGTGGTTCCGGCGCTTGCCGACTGGCTGACCGACTGAAGTGCTGAACGACCGGAAGGACAGGTACACGACACCTCCGCGAACCTAACGAATCCGCCAAGCGATGCGATAATGGATGATTACCGCATTGAACATACCTAAGGAAGGGAAGCACGCAATGAGCAAGCGCGCACGCAATATTCTTGATTCGCTCGGCCTGAAGGCCGAAAACTCCGGAGCATGCTTCGGTCCCGGCCAATGGTCGACCACAACCGATGCCGGCAGGATCGACTCGATAAATCCGGCCACCGGCGAAGTCATCGCAACCGTCCATGCCGCATCCGAGGCGGATTACGAGCGGGTGCTGAAACAGGCCGTGGAAACCGCGCGTGCCTGGCGCCAAGTGCCCGCGCCGCAGCGCGGCGAAGCCGTCCGGCTGGTGACCGAGGCGCTGCGCAAATACAAGGATCCGCTGGGTAGCCTGGTCGCGATGGAAATGGGCAAGATCAAGCCTGAAGGCGACGGCGAAGTCCAGGAAAT
>DATFJJ010000151.1:0-3451 GCA_035269245.1 Wenzhouxiangellaceae bacterium
GCAGATGTCGCGGAGCTGTTGCGTTCGAGGCTACGAAAAACGGATGTTGCCTCGCGTTGGGGTGGTGAGGAGTTCGCAATCATCCTGCCGTCTACAGATCGGGAAGGCGGCCGCACTTTTGCCTCCGAGCTGTTGGAAAAAATGCAGGACATCCGAACACCGGACGGTAACGCGATCTCGGCCAGTTTCGGGGTCGTGGATTACTGCGGAGACGAATCGGCATCCGAACTGGTCAAGCGCGCCGATCGGTTGATGTACAGGGCCAAGCACGAAGGCCGCAGCCGGGTGGAGGTCGAAAGCGAGAGTTGACTGGACCGGCGTTCAGGCCCGTCCAGCGTCACGGTCGTTGGGCGAGTGCAAGTATTCGCTGTCGATGGCCGATTCGCGCAGCAGGCCGACAAGCGCGTCGATGCGCGCCGAGGCCGTCATCATTCCTTCCATTTCCTCTTCATCGGCCTGCTCGTCCGGCTGATGCGCATATAGCCAGAAATGTACAGCGCCCGCGATCAGACCGTCGGCGATTGCCCACAGGTCTCCCTCGGGATTGGCGTCCGCGATCTGGTTCCCGAGATCGACGGCCTGATCGGCCGCATCGTCGAACAGTATGTCGTTGTCATTCATCGGAGTGATTCCGGAAACCGTCAAGAGCCTCGATTGTACGCCGGTAGCCCAGATCGATCAGTTCCTCGGCGCGGTGGAATTCGTGAATCATGCAGGCATCCTTGGGTATCTCCACGACCAGATCCGGCTGGAAGACGGCCAGGTGCTGACGGGTAATTACGGCCTGCATGGTTTCCAGCGATTTAATCAGCATCGCGGCCAGTCCAGGCTGGCTGTCCTCGAGTTTCGGGGAATCGCGCTCGATCAGGTCGTTGAAGAAGTTGCGAATGCGTTCAGTGAAGCCGCCGTCTTCCGGTTTGTCGCCGTTTTCCTCCGCCGGCTCGCCCCGTTCCTGCCGGTGCCCCTTCACCCGGATAGGCCCGTTGACGTTGATCACGATCGTCAGATCGGTCAGGGAGCGCAACGTCGGCGCAACCGGCACAGGGTTCAGGATACCGCCATCGACCAGCAGCCTGCCGTGGTAGCGGTGCGGCGTGAACAGTCCCGGGATCGCGATGGAGCCGCGTATGGCGTCGAACAGTGAACCCTCGCTCAACCAGATCTCCCGACCCTGCTCGATGTCGACGGCGACTGCAGTGAAATCAATCGGAAGGTCCTCGATAAGAGCGTCGCCGACCATGTCTTTCAATCGCTTGATGATCTTGTCGCCCCGAATCAGCCCGGCGCCGGACAGCGTCCAGTCGACCAGCCTGAAGACATCGGACTGCTCGAGTTGCGTGACCCAATGCGCATAGTCTTCAAGCTTTCCGGCCGCGCGCATCGCGCCGACCACTGCCCCCATGGAGCTGCCGGCGATGGATTCGATGGTAACGTCGTTTTCCTCCAGCGCCCGGATGGCCCCGATGTGTGCCAGCCCGCGCGCCCCGCCGGAGCCGAGGACCAGCGAGACGGTGCGCGATTCATTCGATCGGTCGTTCGGCATGATTACAGAATACTACCCCAGGTTCCCGCTGGGGGCCGGGTTAGGGGCTTTAGGTTTAAGGTTTAAGGGTTAAGGGTTAAGGGTTAAGGGAAAAGCGGTCCGGGTTCTGTAGCGGCCCAGGCCGGGATGCATCTGCCTATCCTGATGACCCGATGGATTTTACCTAAACCCTAAACCCTAACCCTTAAACTGGGTTTTACTCCGGCACGCCGAACGCCTGGCGCACCCAGGCCAGGTAGTGCTGATCGGTGGACACGATCTTGCCTGGCGAATCGGAAAGCTTGACCACCGGCTGGCCGTTGCACTCGGTCATCTTGATCACTATGTTGATCGGGTCGGTGCCCGTGTCATGGGTAAGGTTGGTGCCGATGCCGAACGACACATGGATGCGGTCGCGAAAGCGCTGCCAGATCTCGGCGGCGCGCGGAATGGTCAGCGAATCGGAGAAGACCAGGTTGCGGGTTTTCGGGTCCACCCGGTTTCGTTCGTAATGTTCGATCATCGCGTCGCCCCACGCCATCGGGTCGCCTGAGTCCTGGCGCGCGCCGTCGAACAGCTTGCAGAAGAACATGTCGAAATCGCGCAGGAATGCGTTGAGGCTGTAGGTGTCGGATAACGCGATGCCCAAATCGCCGCGGTACTCGCGCGCCCATACCTCGAAGGCGAAGCGCTGGGTTTCGGCCAGCCGTGGCCCCAGCGCCTGGGCGGCCTGGATGAACTCATGAGCCATGGTGCCAATGGGGACCAGGTCCAGGTCTTTCGCAAGGCGCACGTTGCTGGTGCCGCGGAGGCTGTCGGGAATCTCCCGGGCCAGTGTCTCGACCACCTCGTCGTGCCACAGGCGCGAGAAGCGCCGGCGGGTACCGAAATCGGCGAACACGAAGCCGTCCGGCCGGTCCAGCGCCCTGACTTGCCCGATCTTTTCGTCGAGCCGGCGTCGCCCTTCGCTGAAGTCGATGCCCGGCTGATGCTGCCGTGTGTACAGTTCGCTGATGATGGCCAGCAAAGGCACCTCGAACAGGATGGTATGCAGCCACGGCCCGCGTATGGTGACGGCCAGCTGGCCGTCTTCTTCGCCGACTTCGATGAAACGCGACTGCAGGCGGAACAGGCGAAGAAATTCGATGAAATCGGGCTTGAAATAGCGTTGGGCCGCCAGGAAATCGAGCTCTTCGGGGGCGAGCATCAACGTGCAAAGGTGCTCGATCTCCAGTTCCAGTCCCTGTCGCAGCGGCCTGAGGTCAAGTTCGGGCGTGCGGCATCGGAAGCTATATTCGACCTCTGCGCCGGGAAACTGATGCAGCACCGCCTGCATCATGGAGTACTTGTAGATGTCGGTATCGAGCAGCGACTCGATGATCATCCAGTCGATTCCAGGGCGTCGGTGCCCTCGAAAGTCTCGATCCCGGCTTCGCGCATTTCCTCCAGCGCGTCTGCGATGCTTTCGTCGTCGATGCCGCGGCAGGCGGCCAGGTTGAGCAGCACCTGAAAGCCGGCGGCCTGTAACTGAAGCGCGGTGGCCTTGACGCAGTAGTCCGTGGCCAGCCCGCCGACCAGCACGTGGCTGACGTCGCGAGCGTGCAGCCATTCGATCACGCCGGTACTCATCTTTTCGGCCATGTCGTGATAGCAGGCCCCGTAAGGATGCATGTCCAGCTCAACGCCCTTCCAGACGAAGAAGTCGTAGTCGGCCGGCCGCGGCAGACCGGGCACGAGCTCGAATCCCTCCGTGCCTGGAACGGCATGTACGGGCCAATGCTCTTCGACGTTGTCGCCTTCCACCCCCGGCTTCCCGACCTGATCCGGATCGTCGGTAACCCAGACCGCCTTCGGACTGTGCGAGTCCTTGGAGCCGAGCCGCCAGCGAGCCAACCCGGCTTGCCGGTTGAGTTCGGGTCCTATCTCGTC
>DATFJJ010000152.1:0-4972 GCA_035269245.1 Wenzhouxiangellaceae bacterium
CGAGGAAGAAGCCCCCGAGGAAGAAGCCCCCGAGGAAGAAGCTCCCGAGGAAGAAGCTCCCGAGGAAGAAGCGCCCGAGGAAGAAGCTCGCGAGGAAGAAGCTCGCGAGGAAGAAGCTCGCGAGGAAGAAGCCCCCGAGGAAGAAGTCCCCGAGGAAGAAGTCCCCGAGGAAGAAGTTCCCGAGGAAGAAGTCGCGGCGGCTGTCGAGGTCGAGTTCGAGGAATGGCCGGAATCGGAAGCCATCGCGAGCACCGAGCACGAAGCCCCTGGCGAGGCAACGGGTGCGGCCGCCGCTACTATCCCGATCGAATACGCGGAGCTGGATGCCGAGTTGCTGGAACTGTTCCTCGAGGAAGGCAAGGAGTTGCTCGAACATTCCGACGGGCTTTTGCAGCAATGGCGCGAGGATCCCGAGGACCGCCAACTGGTGACCGCGCTGCAGCGCGACATCCACACCGTCAAGGGTAGCGCGCGCATGGCCGGTCTCAACCCGGTCGGAGAAGTGGCGCACGTACTGGAGGATCTGCTCGAAAATATTGCGGGCGGCCGGCAACAGGCTACCGCGGCCAGCATCGACACGCTGGAAGCCGGCTGCGACCATCTGCACGCAATGCTCGATGCGGTTGAAAAGCGCCAGCCGCTACCGGCTCGCCACGAGCTCGAAGCGCTGGCGGCCGAAGAACAGGACCTGGTCGAAGAGGCTCCCACTGTTAGCAGGGCCGACCTCGAAGAGGCCGGCGCCGAGCGCACCGGCCGAAGCAGCACCATTCGTCTGGCCTCCGAGCAAGTCGAGGAATTGCTCAACTTTGCCGGCGAGGTCAGTATTTTCCGCTCGCGCATCGAGCAGGAGATCGGTTCGTTCCGTGGCAATATCGGCGAAGTGGGACAGACGGTCGCACGCCTGCGCGAGCAGCTACGCAAGCTCGAGCAGGAGACCGAGGCCCAGATACTGTCGCGCTACGAGCGCGAGCACGGATCAGCGGACTCGACATTCGACCCGCTTGAACTCGATCGGTACTCGACCATCCAACAGCTTTCGCGCGCACTGGCCGAGAGTGTCAGTGACCTCAATAGCCTGACCGAGCTGATGGACGATGCCGGCCGTCAGTCCGAAACCCTGTTGATGCAACAGGCCAGAGTGAATACCGAGCTCCAGGAAGGCTTGATGCAGGCCCGCATGGTCTCGTTCAACACACTGGCGCCCAGGTTGCGCCGCGTGGTTCGCAACGCTGCACGCGATATCGGACGCAAGGCGAATCTGGAGATTCTGCTGGAAGGCGAGGGCGAACTGGACCGCAACGTGCTCGACCGCATCACCGCGCCGATCGAGCACATCCTCCGCAACGCCATTGCGCACGGCATCGAGCCGCCGGCCGAGCGCGTTGCCGCCGGAAAGAGCGAAACCGGCACCGTTTCGATCACTATCGATCGCGAGGCTACCGAGCTTCTGATTCGTGTCGCCGACGACGGCGCCGGCCTGAATTTCGATCGAATCCGCGAGCGCGCGCTCGAGATGGGCTTGTTGACGGCCGAACAGGCCGACGACCCGGATCAACTCTCGCAGATCATTTTCCATACCGGGTTCTCCACAGCGGAAGAGGTCAGCGAACTTTCCGGTCGTGGCGTCGGTATGGACGTAGTTTCAAGCGAAGTGCGTCAGATCGGCGGTCGGATCTCAGTCAGTTCCGAGCGGGGCGAGGGGACGCGCCTTACGTTGCGCATTCCGCTCAGCCTGGCCGTGATGCAGGCCATTTTCGTTTACGCCGGGGAACGTCTTTTCTCGATTCCCCTGCAGGCGGTTCGCGGCGTTGCACGCATCCGCCCCGGCGAATGGCGCGAAGCCCTCGATGCCGACGGCACTTACCGCTATGGCGGCGAGGACTATCCGCTGATCGAACTCGATCCGCAGCTCGGATTCGAGCCGGTTGAAGTGGGCGACGAGAGCCTTTCGCTGCTGATGATTTCAACCGGCGACGAGCGCGCCGCGGTTCGCGTTGCCGAAATTCAGGGCCACCGCGAAGTCGTCCTCAAGCCGGTCGGGCCTCAGATAAGCTCGATTCCGGGCATTCTCGGCGGCACTATCATGGGCGATGGCCAGGTGATCGTTCTGCTGGACATGGCGCCGCTGATCGAGCGCGCGCTGACCGAGCGCCGGTTGCCAGGGATGGTTGAAGTCGAAGCGACGGCGATCAGCGAAGAGGAAGTCAAGCGCACGCCGCTTGTGATGGTGGTCGACGACTCGATCACGATGCGCCGCGTGACCGCGCGGATCCTGGAGCACTATGGCCTGGAAGTGATTACCGCACGCGATGGGGTCGAGGCGGTGGATATGTTGTTCGAACGAGTGCCCGATCTGATGCTGCTCGATATCGAGATGCCTCGCATGGACGGCTTCGAGCTCGCCACCTACGTGCGCGACGACACGCGTCTTTCCCATGTGCCCATCATGATGATCACCTCGCGTTCCGGCGACAAGCACCGTCAACACGCCAAGGAGCTCGGCGTCAATCGTTACCTGATCAAGCCCTACCAGGAAGCCAACTTGGTACGCAATGTGTTTGAAATGCTCGAAATGCCGGTGCCTGGAGAAGAGGATTAGCGATGTCCGAAACTGAGATCCGAAGCGTGATGGTGCCGGTGACCGACGCAGATTTGCTGTTGCCGAATGCATCGATCGCCGAAATCGTCGGTTACACCTCGCCGGAGCCCATCGAGCAGGCTCCCGAGTGGTTATTGGGCAACATTATCTGGCACGGCTGGCAAGTGCCTGTGGTGTCCTTCGGAATGCTGACCGAGCAACTGGAAACCGAATCGGTGGAGGGCGCGAAGATCTGCGTCAGCAAGAGTCTCATCAGCAACGAGCGCATGCCGTACATCGGCATCCTGGCGCAGGGGTTCCCGCGCCTGGTGACGGTGACCGAAAGCGCCCTGACCGAAGTGCCGGATTCAGGCACGCATATCGCGATTGCCGGCAAGGCGATCATTGGGGATCGTGAAGCCTGGGTGCCGGATCTTGATCGAATCGGTCAGCTCGTGGCGCACGCCGCGTTCGGGGCGCTCCCGATTTCGGGTTGAATCGATTCCAGCTGAGATTCAGGTTCGTAGGTTCCCTAGCTGCACAGATCCCCGTAAAGTGCCTGCAGCACCGAGACCGCCGCGATGCCCGCGGTCTCGGTGCGCAATATCCTGGGCCCGAATCGCACGCTCATGAATTTATTGCGCTCGAGGAGCGCCAGATCCTCCCCGCTGAATCCGCCTTCGGGGCCGATCGCAATCGAAATTTTGTTGTCGGAAGGTCGGCAATCGGCAAGGCCTGCGGTTGATTCCGGAACCAGCACCACTCGCGTCAAAAAGCCGGTGACGATCTCGTCGATCGCGATCGGCGCATGGATTTCGGGCAGGTGCGCGCGCCCGGACTGCTCGCACGCGCCGATGACGATCTCCTGCCACCGCGCCAGGCGTGATGCCGCACTCTTGTCCGGTCTGACTTCGCTGCGCCGGGTGATGATTGGCCGGATCACGGCTACGCCCAGCTCCACAGCCTTCTGAATCACCAGGTCCATCTTGTCGCCGCGGCTCAGGCCCGGCAGCAACTCGATTGTGAGCGGCGACTCCCGGGAGACCTCGGCGGTCTCGATTACACGTACGCTGCAACCGTGCCGTCGGTGCGCGGTAACGATTTCTGCCGTTGCTTCGCGGCCTTTTCCGTCGAACAACGTGACCCGATCGCCGACACGGTGCCGGAGAACCTTGACCAGGTGATTTGCCGCGCGCTCGGACAGCGCCAGTTCGGCTCCGGCGCGGAGCTCCGAGTCGGCGTAGATCCGGTAGCTTCTCATGGCATGCCGCCTCGGCTGTCGCCTTCGGGATGCCTGAGGGCACCGCGCGCCGGGTCGTCAAGCGGCAAACTTCGGTCGGGCAGGCATTGCGAAAGATAAAGCGGGTCGAATGCTCGCCACTGAGAGTTGCTCATGCGTTTCGCTGTCCGGGTCATCAAGCAGCCGATAGTAGTTTATCCGGATCCGGCCCATCGCCATTGAATCCCGGCCGATTTGCTATGATCCAAATCTATCCACTTCGCAGTGCGCCCGATGAATTCCAGGTTTCCCTTGAGCAACTTAGTGCGGTCGCGTTTCTCCGGGCACGGTGGCTTCACGCTTATCGAGGTGCTGGTCGTGGTCGTGATCATCAGCATTCTCGCCGCCGTGGTCGTCCCGCGCTTCATGGACGAGCCTGACAAGGCGCGCGCGGTCAAGGCCCGCCAGGATATCCAGGCGCTGGTGACCGCCCTGAACATGTACCGGCTCGACAACCAGGTCTATCCGTCGACCAACCAGGGCCTGGAGGCTTTGGTGGACGAGCCTTCGGGTCGACCCGAGCCGGCCAACTGGAAGGCCGGCGGCTATATAGAGCGCCTGCCCCGGGATCCGTGGGGCCGCAATTACCTCTATCTCAACCCCGGTGTCCACGGCGATATCGATGTCTGGACCAACGGGGCCGACGGTCAGCCCGGCGGCGAAGGCATCAATGCCGAAATTGGCAACTGGAGCGAATAGCAGCCCTGTGCGCATCGCGACCGCGTTGCCCGGGCCGCGCGGATTCACGCTGGTCGAAGTGCTGGTGGTAGTTATCATCGCCGGCATCCTGACCGGCGCGGTGCTTCTGGTGACGGGACCAACGGGGCCGAGCCAGGCCAATCAGCGCGAGCTGGCCCGGCTGAATGCCTCGCTGGAAGTCATGTGCGATCAGGCGCTGCTCGAAGGGTCTGCCCGCGGGCTCCGGTTCCACGCCGGAGGCTATGATTTCTGGCAGTACCGGGCCGGCGCATGGCAGCCCCTGTCATCCGATTCGCGCCCCCACCCGGTGGGCTGGCCGGAAGGACTGCGTCCGCGGGTACAAGTCGAAAACCTTGTGCTTCGTCCGGCGCGAAATCAGCGGTTGCCCCAGGTCATCTGCACCGGTATCGAGCCGC
>DATFJJ010000153.1:0-4627 GCA_035269245.1 Wenzhouxiangellaceae bacterium
CCCGATCGGGGTCATTGTGATCATCGGTGGATGCTGAAGCGGGTTCCAGTTCGGGGCATTGCGGGAGATTCAGGCCTGTTCTCGGTCGACATTCTTGCCCATGGCCGCCCAGCTGACCGATGTTTTGTAGGAGCGGTCTCCAGGCCGCGATTGGGGCCGCCGCCATCGCGGCCTGGAGACCGCTCCTACGAAAGGCCGTGCTTCATGCTGCCGACGGGTTGTTTTTCTGCACTCGCACCGCCCCTGCCATCCGGCACGAACCCCGCCCCGCCCCGAGCCCACTCGAACCAGCACAATGCCGGCCTTCAAGACCTGCCGAAGCCGGGATCAGACACCAAACCCCCAATCCGATGCGCATCGCAGCCAGACGACCTGCCGTCTGTAAAAGCGGTTTTGCCTACTTTTGTCGCGACTGACAAAAGTAGGTCGCCTGCAAGCGCGCAGCGCGTGGCGAAATGGGTTTAAGCATTAAGTTAGAAGGTGAAAGGTGAAAGGTGAAAGGTGAAAGGTGAAAGGTGAAAAGCCATTCCCGGCTGGAGACGCCGGAACGAACCTCCGCTCGGACGCCAGGCCCGAAAATCAATCGCCCCGCGCGGCGCCGCGCTTCGTCCGCATGGTCGCATCCGCGCTGAGGGGATCGTCGGGCCAAGGATGCTTCGGATACCGCCCTCGCATGTCCTTGGCCACGTCCGGGTAGGCATTGGTCCAGAAGCTTTCTAGGTCGGCGGTGACGGCGAGCGGCCGGCCGGCTGGCGAAAGCAGGTGGAGCACCACCGGTATCCGGCCGCCGGCGATGCGCGGGCTTTGGCGCCAGCCGAATACGCCCTGCAGCTTCACCGGCATCACCGGCTGGTCGCCGGCGGTGTAGTCCAGCCGGATCTCCGACCCGGCGGGCACGGCCAGACGCACCGGTGCGAGCTGGTCCAGCTGTTGTTTAAGCGCATAGCCGAGGCGATTTTCCAGCGCCGGCATCAGGTCCAGCTTTGCGACTTGGCGCCAGTGGGTGAGTCCGGCCAGGAACGGTCCCAGCCATTCGGACAGCGCCTCGGCCAGCGACTCGTCGTCGAAGGCCGGCCATTTTTCGGGCTCCACGCCGCGCATCAGTTCGACCCGCCGACACAACTGGCGCGCGGGCTCGGTCCAGTTCAACGCATCCAGGCCTTTTGCGGCCGCGGCGGCCAGCAAGCCGTCGGCGATCTGTTCCGGGGTTGGCACGCCCGCCGGTTTTTGCTCCAGCACCAGCGCACCCAGCCGCCTTTCGTGCCGGACGACGACGGTGCCGCGTCGATCGTCCCAGGCCGCGGTTTCGGTTTCTTCGATGCGCTCGGCCAGCGCGCTTTCGATTGCGGACTTGTCCGTTCCTGCGGCGAGAAAGATGCGTGCTTCCCGGGCCTTGCCGTCGAGTTCGGCCGCCACCAGCCATTCGCTCCCGGCCAGTGGATCGTGGTCGGGCAACCAGGCGCCCTTGCCGTTGCTGAGCTGGAAACGGGCCTGTCCGCCGGGCCTGCGTTTTGCAATTCTGTCCGGAAAGGCCAGCGCAAGGAGAGCGCCCGGATCGATGTTTCCGGCGGTATCGGTGCGCTTGTCATTACAATCGCCGGCAAGTCTGCGCGCCAGTTTCTGCGCGGCGTGGATGCGTCCGCGGTGTGCGTCGTGTGCCTTTCCCTGTTCCAGCGCGCGCAGCCGCGGCTCGATGTCCGACCCGGCGCCGGCGCCCAGCACGTCGCGCTCGCCCAACAGTGCCGCAAGTCGCGCGCCGGTGGCGGCCGCGCCGGTCTCGCGGCTTCACACCAGCATGTGCGCCAATCTCGGGTGCACCCCGGCTTCCAGCATTTCGCGGCCGGTCGGTGTGATTGCGCCGTTTTCGTCCAGCGCGTCCAGCCACCCCAGCAGCTCTGTCGCCTGGTTCCAGTGGGCGCCGGGCGGGGGGTTCAGCCAGGTGAGTTCATCGGGCGAACGCGCGCCCCAGTGGGCTAGTTCCAGCACCAGCCCGGCCAGGTCGGCCTCCAGGATCTCGGGCGGCGTGAAGGCCGCG
This sequence comes from Wenzhouxiangellaceae bacterium, assembly GCA_035269245.1. GTDB lineage: Bacteria > Pseudomonadota > Gammaproteobacteria > Xanthomonadales > Wenzhouxiangellaceae. The sequence continues at coordinate 2,036 of DATFJJ010000153.1, forward strand.
AGAGACTTTTGCTCCGACGCGCTCCAGAGCCGATAGCAGGTGCCGGGCTCGACCCGCCCGGCGCGTCCGGCGCGCTGCTCGGCGGCGGCGCGCGAGACCCGGGTGGTGACCAGCCGGGTCATGCCCGAACCGGGGTCGAAACGCGCGCGGCGCTCCAGCCCGGCATCGACGACCACGCGTATGCCTTCGATGGTGAGGCTGGTCTCGGCGATGGCTGTGGCCAGTACTACCTTGCGCCTGCCTTCGACGGCAGGGGCGATGGCCGCATCCTGGTCCGACGGGTTCAGCGCGCCGTAAAGCGGCTGAAGATCGACATTCGGGTCCAGCGTGCCTTCGAGTCGGTCGTGCAAGGCGCGGATTTCGCCGACGCCCGGCAGAAACACCAGCAAGGAGCCGGGCTGGTTGCCGAGTGCGTGGCGCACGCAGGTGGCTGCGGCATCGACGAGTCGCTGCTGGCGCGCCGGCGGCCGATATTCGATCTCCACCGGGTGAGTTCTGCCCTGGCTGGTCAGAACCGGGGCATTGTCCAGAATTCTGGCCAGCGGTTCGGCGTCGAGCGTGGCCGACATCACCACTACGCGCAGATCGGGCCGCAGCGCCTGCTGCGTTTCGCGCACCAGCGCCAGGCCCAGGTCGGCGTTGAGCGAGCGCTCGTGAAATTCGTCGAACAGCACCGCGGCATAGCCGGAGAGTTCGGGATCGCGCTGCAGCATTCGGATCAGGATGCCTTCGGTAACGACTTCTATCCGGGTGCGCGCCGAGACCTGCGTTTCGAGCCGGGTGCGGAAGCCGATTGTTTCGCCGGTGTTCTCGCCCCGGGTGCGCGCCATGAAGCGTGCCGCGGCGCGGGCCGCCAGCCGGCGCGGTTCCAGCATCAGTATTTTTCCGTCGCCTCGCCAGTTCGCGTCCAGCAGTGCGATCGGCACTCGGGTGGTCTTGCCGGCGCCGGGCGGCGCCTGCAGTACCGCGGTCGATGACTTTTGCAGCGTCGAGAGAAGCTCCGGCAGCAGGGCGTCGATTGGAAGTTCATGCGAATTCATGGCTGGAGCGAGCAGGGCGCGGGTATCATGGTTCAGGCCGAATGGGATTGTTGCATGGCACAGCCGTTCGAATGGGCACAGGTGTTGCGTCGGCTGCGGGAATGGCCGGTCCTGTTGCTGGCGTTGTTCGTCCTGATCTGGCTGGCGCTGGGGTATGCCCCGAAGTATCGCGACGACTGGATGCTGGAAAACGCGCTGGTGGTGGCATTCGTGCCGCTGCTGGTATGGGGTTACCAGCGCGTGCGTTTTTCCAACCTGGCCTACACGGCCGTATTCGTGTTCCTGGTACTGCACGTGCTCGGGTCGCACTACACCTATGCCGAAGTGCCCTACGACCAGTGGAGCCGCGACTGGCTGGGATTTTCCATCGATACCGCGCTGGGTTTCGAGCGCAACCACTACGACCGCCTCGTGCACCTGCTGTTCGGCATCCTTCTGGCGCCGCTGACGCTGGAACTGGTGAACCTGAAGATCGATGCCACGGCGCGATGGCGTATAGCGATCGCGGTCAGCCTGCTGCTGAGTTGCTCTGCGCTGTACGAACTGATCGAGTGGGCTGCCGCGATGGTGTTCGGCGGCGACCTCGGCATGGCGTATCTCGGAACCCAGGGCGATGTCTGGGACAGCCACAAGGACACCGCGCTGGCCTTGCTGGGCGCATTGGTCTCGGCCTCGCTGATCGGCTGGTCAAGGCCGCGCTTCGCGGCCCGCCGCGTTGTCGGCAAGGCTTGAAGTGCTGTGTCCGTGCCGGCGGGTTCCGATAAGATTGCGCTTTTGAAAGCAGCAGGTTTCGCGCATGAATAACTCGAGCCGGGCACGCGCACTCAATCGCGCCGAAGTGGTCGACGCACGATTTCTCGAATCGCTCGACGAACTCGAACAGCTCGAAGCGCCTTCGGACGGCGCTGGCGCGCGAAAGGGCGCAATTTCGGATTTCGATCTGCTGGAGCTGTTCGAGAGCCAGTTGATGTCGCGCCAGCTCGACTTGATGGCGCGGGTCAAGCGGGCCGAGAACAAGGTGTTCTATACGATCGGATCATCGGGCCACGAGGGCAATGCGATGGTCGGGCGCGCCACGCGCGCCACCGACCCGGCTTTCCTGCACTACCGTTCCGGCGCATTCGTGGCCGAACGCTATCGCAAGAAAAAGGGGCTGGACTTCATCGAGGATACCTGCCTGTCGTTCGCCGCCGCGGCCGACGACCCGGCGTCCGGTGGGCGCCACAAGGTCTGGGGCCACCCGGCGTTGTGGATTCTGCCGCAGACCTCGACCATCGCCAGTCACCTCCCCAAGTCCGTAGGCACCGCGCTTGCGATCGCGCACGGCAGGCGCATCGGGCGCGATATCCCGGTGCCCGAAGACAGCATTGCGGTGTGCAGCTTCGGCGATGCCAGTGTCAACCACGCCACGGCCCAGAGCGCGCTCAACGCGGCCGCCTGGACATGCCACCAGAGCTTGCCGCTGCCGCTGCTGTTCGTGTGCGAGGACAACCGGCTGGGCATTTCGGTGCCGACGCCGTCGCAGTGGACGACGAGATCGATGGCCGCGCGC
>DATFJJ010000154.1:0-2390 GCA_035269245.1 Wenzhouxiangellaceae bacterium
AATCAGCGCTGGGTTCGCCGAAAGCATGTCGGCCGCCGCGATTTTCCGATCACGACCTTCGGCATCCAGGCGCGCCCGCCAGTCGGCCAGCCAGGCCTCGATGCCCTCACGTTCGGAAAAGAGGTCGTACAGGTTCCCGGCATCTGCATCCTTGGCCGCGGCGCCGGCCAGATGCCTGAAAGTCAGCGTGAAGTCGGCGCCGCCGGCGTGCATGACGTCGAGCAGCCGCTGGATCAGTTCGGTGTCGCCTTCGCGGGCCTCGTCCAGGCCCAGCTTTGCACGCATGTGCTTCAGCCACGCCAGGTCGAAGGCCTTCGGAAACGCCTCCAGCGCCGCATTGGCGGCCTCGATTGCGGTCTGCTGGTCCTCGTCGATCAGCGGCAACAGTGTTTCGGCCAGTCGCGCCAGGTTCCACAACGCGATGCGCGGCTGGTTGGAATAGGCATAGCGGCCGCGCCGATCGATGGAACTCCACACCGCATCCGGATCGAAGGCTTCCATGAACGCGCAGGGGCCGAAGTCTATGGTCTCGCCGGAGATGGCCATGTTGTCGGTGTTCATGACGCCGTGGACGAAGCCCAGCGACAGCCAGCGCGCCACCAGCGCGGCCTGCGCCGCGATCACCCGCGCCAGCATGTCCAGCACAGGAGAATCAGCTTCACGGGCGGCCGGGTACAGCCGGTCGATGACGTGCTCGACCAGTACCGACAGCGAATCGGTGTCGCCGCGTGCGGCGAAGTACTGAAACGTGCCGACGCGCACGTGGCTGCGCGCCACACGCGCCAGGATGCCGCCGGGCACGGGCTGGTCGCGCTGCACGTATTCGCCGGTGGTCACGGCGGCCAGCGCACGCGTACTCGGCACGCCCAGCGCATGCATGGCCTCACTGACCAGGTATTCGCGAATCACCGGTCCCAGCGCCGAGCGACCGTCGCCGCCGCGCGAAAACGGCGTGGCCCCGGCGCCCTTGAGATGGATGTCGCGCAACAGCCCGTCGCAGCCCTCGACCTCGCCGAGCAGGATGGCGCGACCGTCGCCCAGCTGCGGCACGAAATTGCCGAACTGGTGGCCGGCGTAGGCCATCGCCACGGGCCGCGCGCCCTCCGGAACGGCGTTGCCTCCGAACAGCACGGCCAGTTCGTCCTCGGTCGAGTCGGAAATAGCCAGTCCCAGAAAATCGGCCAGGTCGCGGTTGAAGGCTATCAGTCGCGGCGCCTGAACCGGCACCGGGTCCATCCGCGCATGGAACGCGGCCGGCAGTTGGGCATAGTTGCGTTGAAGATCGATCATGACTTCGTTTCATTTCGGATCGCAATCATGATACGCGCTCGAAGTGGACGCGCCACGGCACCACGAAATCCTCATGCGGCCCCGTTAGCCTGTAGATCGAATTCACACTGGGACTTCAATCCATGAGCGCACCCATCATCATTCTCGGCGCCCACGGCGGCATCGGCGAAGCGCTGGCGCGCCGCCTCGCCGACCAGGGCCACGAACTTTTCCTGACCGCCCGCGACGAGGCATCCATTTCCGATCTCGGCGAAGAGCTGGGGGCGAAAACCGCCTCGCTGGACGTCATGGACACCGATGCGATCGCCGAAGTCATCAGCAACGCCGACGAAGGCGACGGCATCGCCGGGCTGGCGTACTGCGTCGGCAGCATTGTGCTCAAACCGCTCAAGTCGGCCAGCGCCGACGACTTCGTCGACACCTTCAGGCTCAACACGCTGGGCGCGGCGCTGTCGGTCAAGGCCGCTTCGAAGGGCCTCAAGCAGGCCGGAGGAAGCGTGGTGCTTTTCTCCACCGTGGCCGTCGGCCAGGGCTTCGGCAATCATTCAGTCATCAGCACGGCCAAGGGCGGCGTCGAGGGCCTTACGCGCGCGCTCGCCGCCGAGCTGGCGCCGGATATTCGGGTCAACGCCATCGCGCCCAGCATCACCGACACCGGCATAGCAGAGAAACTGCTGTCTTCGGAACAGATGGCAAAAGGGCTGGGCGACATGCACCCGGTCGGGCGCTACGGCAAGCCCGAAGACATCGCGTCGATGGCAGCGACGCTGCTTGGCGGCGACAGCAACTGGGTCACCGGCCAGGTCATCGGCGTCGACGGCGGACGGGGCGCGTTGCGTACGGCGAACCAGTGAGTTGGGGCGAGTCGGACCGGGTAAAGCCGTCATGGTCCGGCGGAGCCGGCGGTCGGGCGCGACAACATGAGCCCACCGATCCGATATTTCACAAAAAAAGGCCGTCGCCACGAAGCGACGGCCTTGTTTTTCTAGAATGAAGCGATCAGAGGCTGCGTCTGACGCCAAACACGGTGGCAATCATCAACGCCAGTGCCAGCAGCAGGATTCCGAAGGTCGAAAGTGTTGGAATCGCAACCGTCTCGT
>DATFJJ010000155.1:0-11578 GCA_035269245.1 Wenzhouxiangellaceae bacterium
AGCTCCATTTCCACGTTCGCCAGAAGCGCATGGTGCGCGGCATGGGGCTGTACGAGGCCGAGACCCGTGTCGATGACAAGCGCGTCGCCAGCTGCGAAATGCTCTGCGCGGCCAGGCCCGATGCCTAGCCCGCCTCGCAATGAATCTGCCAGTATCCACCCCAGCGCGATCGTGGGGGCGGGTGCGACGATTGCCGACGACGTCGAAATCGGTCCTTACGCCATCGTCGGCGACCAGGTCGAACTCGCCGAAGGCTGCCGCGTCGGACCGCACTCGGTCATCACAGGCAGGACGCGCATCGGCGCGGGCACGCGCATATTCCAGTTCGCGTCCATCGGCGAGGAGCCGCAGGACAAGAAGTTTGCCGGCGAGGACAGCGAGCTGGAGATCGGACGCGGCAATACCATTCGTGAATTCGTCACCATCAATCGGGGCACGCTGGACGGCGGCGGCGTCACCCGGCTGGGCGATGACAATTGGCTGATGGCCTACGTTCACGTCGCCCACGACTGCCAGGTGGGTTCCCACTGCGTCTTCGCCAACGGCACGACGCTGGCGGGTCACGTCGTCGTCGGCAACCATGTGACGTTCGCCGGCTTCTCCGGCGCGCACCAGTTCTGTCGCATCGGCGACCACGCGTTTCTCGGCATGTACGGCGGCGTCGGCCAGGACGTGCCGGCCTACGTGATGATTTCCGGGCGTCCCCCGCGGCCGCGCGGCATCAACAGCGAGGGCCTCAAGCGGTGCGGCTTCGATGCCGAGCAGATCCGCAATATCCGCGAAGCCTACAAACTGGTCTATATCCGGGGCCTGGCACGCGAAGAGGCGCTGGCCCGGCTCCGCGAACGGGTCGGCGAGCAACCCGAGCTGGCGACCTTCATCGAAAGCATCGAAGCCGGCCAGCGCGGCCTGTTGAGATGACGCCGCGGCTGGCCGTCGCGGCCGGTGAGCGTTCCGGGGACGATCTGGGCGCGGCGGTGGCGGGCGAAATCCTCCGCCTGGAACCGGGCGCCGAGTTGTTCGGCGTCACGGGACCCCGCATGGATGCGGTCGGGGTCGAACGGACCGCAGGCATCGACGCGCTCGACGTGATGGGTCTGTTCGAAGTGCTTCAACACGTCCCCCGGCTGTTTCGATTCCGGCGCGCCCTGGCGCGATCGTTCGCCGACCGCGGAGCAGCGGCTTTTGTCGGCTTCGATGCGCCTGATTTCAACATCGGGCTGTCGCGCGCCCTGAAAAAGCGTGGCGTCCGCGCTATCCAGGTCGTCGCGCCGTCGGTCTGGGCCTGGAGAGCTTATCGCGTGGCCCGCATCGCCCGCTCGCTGGACCTGCTGCTGACGCTGTTCCCCTTCGAGCCGGAAATATTCCGCCGGGCGGGTCTGAACGCGCGATTCATCGGCCATCCGCTGGCCGACGCGCTGCCGTTTTCGCCGGATCGCGCCGCGGCCCGCGCTCAACTGGACCTGGGTTCGGCGAAGCCGGTGATCGGGCTGCTGCCGGGCAGCCGGCCGGGCGAGATTCGGCGCCATGCCGCCGTCGTCGCCGATACCGCCGAGCGCCTGGCTTCGGAGCAGGGCGTGCAAACGCTGCTGCTGCTAGCAGAGGAAGGCCACAGGACGCTTTTCGCCGAGGCTGCCGGCCGAGATCCCGCCGAGGCCGGGATGCGCGTGGTCTCGGGCCGAACGCGAACCGGGCTGACCGCCTCGGACCTGGCGCTGGCCGCGTCGGGCACTGTCACGCTGGAAGCGCTGTTGTGCAAGACGCCGCTCGTGGTGTTCTACCGCCTGGCGGGATCCACCTACCAGCTTGCGCGCGCGCTGCGCCTGGTCAAGTCGCAATGGATATCGCTGCCCAACGTGCTGGCCGGCTCGGAAATCGTGCCGGAGCGAATCCAGCACGAGGCGACGGCCGACCGGCTGGTGGCCGATGCCCGGTCCTGGCTGGACGACCCGGCGCGCGGTGAGCGTTACGATGAGATCGCGCTGGACATCCACCGCCAGCTGGCCCGTGGTGCGGCGGCCAACGCTGCCGAGGCCATTCTGAGCGGCCTTTCTGTCCAGGGTGTTTGAAATCGCGGACCAGCGCCGGGCAATGACTTTTGAGAACTGCGACAAGTTTTCGTGTAAAGAATGATGATTTGATTCCATGCTGGCGCCCACTCTATACTCGGGCGGTCCATTTGCCCGGATCATGTCAGGGAAACACCGGCCGGGCAGGCGGCATCAACAATAAACAATGGGAGAAAAAGCATGCGTAAGCTGTTCGCAATTGTCATTGCAAGCGCATTGTGCGCTCTGCTTTGGGGTAGCAGCGTCAGTGCAAATACCGGGGTGGCGTTTGTCCACGGCACCGGCAAGCAGACCGACGCCCTGAACGATTACTGGACTACCGACATGGTGAACTCGGTTCGTCGGGGTCTTTCCAACCAGGCCAACTACGTCGTGGTCAACTGCGACTTCACCAAGTACATGTGGGATTCGGCCGCCGCCGGGTGCCTGGCCGGCCAGCTGCACAATTTCGTCACCAGCCGCAACATCACCGACCTGGTCGTGCTGACGCATTCCAACGGCGGCAACGTGATGCGCTGGATCATGTCCAATCCGACATGGGACAGCCGCTACCCGACCATCATCCAGCGTCTGCGCTGGGTCAACGCGCTGGCGCCTTCGAGCACCGGTACGCCGCTGGCCGAAGCTGTCATGCAGGGCAACGTATTCGAAGCCGCGCTGGGCTGGCTGCTGGGTTACCAGAACGATGCCGTACGGATGCAGCAGCCTAGCTGGATGAGCTATTACAACGGTAGCTGGCTGCTGGGCACTGCGGGACGCCCGGCGTTGCCCAAGGGCTTCTGGAACGTGGTCGGCACCGATGTCAAGTCGGCGATCTGGGACGGTGCTGCATACTGCGGTGGCTACTTCAACCAGGTCGGGCTGGAAATCACCCAGAGCTGGCTGAACAGCTGTTCCGACGGCTTCCTCGACTGCAGTAGCCAGAACGGCGCCGGAAACCTCTGGTTTTACGACTACCAGATTTCCAGCGACCGCCTGTCGCATGCCCAGAGCCGGCGCGATTGCCACGGCCTGGACGTCATTCTGCGCAACGACCTGTAATTCGGGAGCCATCATGAAAAATACAATCTTCGCTAGAGCCGCGCTGCCTATTGCATGTCTTAGTGCAACTCTAATCGCAGGCACCTCGCTGGCCCAGACCAATCCGGCACGCCCGGATCTTGAAATCCGCGCAGCCGACGGCCCGGCCGCGTTGTCAAGCACCTGGCTGGATGCACGCACGGGAGACTTCGGGCCGCAAAGCCTGGGCATCGACCCTGCCGTGGTGCCGGACAGCCGCCACGCCGAAACCGCGCCGGTCAAGTTTGCCTGGGCGCTGGAAGGCGTCACGGCCGAGAGCCTCGGCCGATCGAGCGCGCGCGTCGAAAGCCGCCAGTACTGGGTGGACGCCACCGGCGCCGACCTGGCAGGCGGCGTTTCACTGCCGCTGACGTCGCGCGGCGCGGTCATCCGCGTCTCGCCGCTGGAAGCCGGCGGCGACGTTGCGGGCGATATTGGCATCGACCCCGCCAGCGTTCAACTTTCGGTCAACGGCAAGCGCTTCGACAGCACCAGGTCGATGATGCAGGTGACCGACGGTGCGTCGCTGCAGCGACTCGGCATGTCGGTACCGCCGCAGACCATTGCCTTCAAGCTGGACAAGATCATTCCGCCGGGCAAGCTCGATCTCGCGGTCGCGCGCCTGCCGGCCGACCAGAAGCTGGTCGTGCACGTGTTCGAGCCCGACAGCGACTGGGTGGCCGAGCTTGCGCTTCCGCGCGACACCTTCGTCGCCGGCGAGACGCTGGAATTCGGCTTCGGCCTGGGCGACGGCCAGGGCAAGGCCCGGGTCGATTCGGTACAGGCCGTGCTTGCGGATCCTTACGCCGACAAGACCTGGGCGTTGGAAATCGACAAGACCAGCGGCACGCTGACCCGTCGGGCACCGGCTGATCGCTTCGTTTCAGGTCAGGACGGCCTGTTCGAAGCTTACGTCTACCTGGAAACGGTGCAGGACGGCTTGACCATACGACGCGACCTCAAGCTGCCGGTCAGCATCGTTCCCCCGCTGGCGCGGTTTACCGGCCAGACGGTCGCCACGCTGGATGACGGCTTGACGATCGAGGTGGGTGTGCAAACCGCCGTTTCGGGTCGGTTCCAGCTCAACGGCCAGATCTTCGGAACCGCAGCCGACGGCTCACTCAAGCCGCTGGCGATGGCGCAGTCGGCAGCCGTAATTGACGGGCGTGCCGGGAGCATCGAGCTTCAGGTGACCGGAGACATGCTCATGGCCAGCGGCCTGCGGGCACCGTTCGAGGTACGCAACCTGGAATTGCTCGACCAGGGCCGCATGTTCGTCCTGCAGCGCCGGCAAAGCGGGCTGTTGCTCGACGATTGATCAGTTCGCGTCAGACACAGGGTACGACCGTCGGGGGACAAGCCGACGGCCGAAAAAGGAAAGCGCCGGTGGAGAAGTCCGCCGGCGCTTTTTAATTGATGAATCCTGCTACAGCAAGACTGCGTTTATCGAGAAATGTCTTACTTGCGCGGTCTTAGCCGGTGCGGAAGCCGGCCGGCGGAGAATCGACACGCGCGTCGGTTCGCTCGACGCGGCGGACGTCGGCATTGTCGGAACCTTCGTTCAGCCAGCTTTCGAGTTCGGCCAGCGCCTGTTCTTCACCGCAGGCCAGCACTTCGACCCGGCCGTCGTCGAGGTTTATGGCGTGGCCGGTGATATCCAGCGTTTCGGCCTTCTGGCGGGTGGAGTCGCGAAAGAATACGCCCTGGACCTTTCCGGACACGTAGAATTTTCGGCAAGTTGTCATGATCGGGAATCTCCGTCTATGCGGGCTTGTATGGTCTCACTTGTGATCGGGCCGAGCCAGGTCTCTACCAGTTCCCCGGCCGGATTGACGAGATAGGACGTGGGCAGCGCGCGCGGCGCACCCAGCGCTTCCGGCGGGGCGTAGACGTCGACGAGCAGGATCGGGTAGCTGGCCGGGTAGTCGACGAGGAATTCTTCGAAAGCTTCCACGTCGGTATCCTCGAACGCCAGACCCAGCACGGTGATGTCGTCGCGCGCATCGTGCATGGCCGAGAAATCCGGGATTTCCTTGCGGCATGGCGCACACCAGGTGGCCCAATAGTTGACCAGCACCCACTGGCCGCGCCAGTCGCTCAGCCGGACGGTCTCGCCGCCCAGCACGGGCAGTTCGAAATCGATGGTTTCACTGGATGCCGTCGCCTGGCCGTTGCCGGGTTCCTCGGCCTTGGGGGCTGATTGCGTGTCGCAGGCCGAGCTGAGCGTCGCGAGCACGAGAGCTAGAGCGAAAATTCGATTGGGCGACATCAATACATGGCTCCTGGCAAGGGCTCAAGCGGCGGTTTTCCGCGTTGCGCCGGATTTCGGTTTGACGAAGGATTTTAACGGACGATCCATCAACGGACCGGCGCGCTCCTCGATTTCGTGCAGCGCGCGCTTGATACCGTCATCGATATCGCGGTCCTCCGGGAAATCGTCCAGTTCCCCGATAGGCATGACCAACGGCATCGAGCGGTAGAGGTCCGCCAGCGAGACCTCGTCGAGATCCGTGCTGAGGTGCCAGGCACCCTTTTCGTCCTGGCGCACCATGTTCGCGGCGTGGAGACGATCGAGCAGCAGCTGCAGGTCGTCATTGGTAGCCGCGGCTTCTTTTCCCAGCAGTTCTTCCGAGGTCATGGCGCGGCCGTCAACTTGCGCGCGCCACAGGTGAGTGACCATGCGCATGGCCAATAGAAGGTAATGCCGCGGATCCCAGCGCCAGTGCGAACGGTGATAGGTGAAGGTCGTCAGGGCAGCGGCAAGGCTGGCGCCGAGCAGGATGACGACCCATGAAACATAGATCCACACCAGGAAGATGGGTACGGCGGCGAGTGCGCCGTAGATCTTTTCATAGGTCGGGAAGTTGCTGACATAGAGTACGAAGCCGAACTTGGAGAGTTCGAAGGCAAGCGCCGAGAAAGCCGCACCGGTCAGCGCGTGCCGAAAGCTGACCTGCCGGTTCGGCACCACCACGAAGATCAGGGTAAAGGCCAGCAGCGCGACCAGAAACGGCGCGGTGACCACCACCAGCCATTCCACGGTGCCGCGCACGAACGCCGGCGTCAGCATTTGCAGCCCTTCTACGTACGAAGTCAAGCCAATGCTCGCACCTAGCAGTAGGGGACCGAGCGTCAGCACGGCCCAGTAGACCATCAATCGGTTCGACGGCCGCCGCAGGCGCTCGACCCGCCAGATCTGGTTGAGCGTCCTTTCGATTGTCGACATCAGAATGAGCGCGGCGACGACCAGGAACAGGGTGCCGGTGCCGGTCAGTTGGGCCGACCGCTCGACAAACTGGTCGAGGTATTCGTGAACCACGTCGCCGGCCGCCGGAACGAAGTTGGAGAAAATGAAGTCCTGCAATCGTTCAACCGCCGAGTCGAAGACCGGGAATGCCGAGAACACCCCGAGGATCACAGCCATCAGCGGCACCAGCGCCAGCAAAGTGGTGTAGCTTAGGGCGCCGGCGGCCTCAAGGCAGCGGTCCTCACGAAAGTGTCGCCACAGGTGCGACCCGAAGGCGCGCAACCAGCGCGGGTCGCGCAGCGCCCCGAATGTGGACGGTTGAGAATGCATTGACGCCGTTGCTTCAGACTCGTCGTCGGAAGGGCTATTCGATCCAGGAGAATTCATGTCAGTCACTGTTTATCACAATCCGCGCTGTTCCAAGAGCCGAGCCACGTTGGAATTGCTGCAGAAGCGCGGATTCGAGCCAGAAATCGTCAAGTACCTGGAAACGCCGCTCGACGCGAGCGAGCTCCGTGACCTGGCGCGCAAGCTGGAACTCCCGCCGAAGGATTTTCTGCGCACCGCCGAGCCGGCGTGTAAGGAACTCGGCCTGGATCCGGAGAGCATCGACGACACCGAGTTGCTGCAACTGATGAGCGAGCATCCGATACTGATCGAACGGCCCATCGTGGTTTGCGGCGAGCGGGCCCGCATCGGGCGACCGCCGGATGCGGTGCTGGAAATCTTGACGGACACCTGAACCATGCGCGAAATACTGGTTTTGACCCACTCGGTTCACGGTAACACGCTGGCGCTGGCGCGAGAAATCTCCCGCGGCGTCGAGCGGGTGGAAGGTTTTGCCGCCAGGCTCAGGAGCGTGGCGCCGCTGACTTCGGCCATCGATCCCGAGCGGGCCGAATTGCCCGAAAACGGGCCTGCGCTGGTGGAGCGCAGCGATCTGGCCGAATGCGCCGGTCTGATCCTGGGTAGCCCGACCCGGTTCGGCAACATGGCCGCGGCCGTCAAGTATTTTCTGGATTCGACCGGCACCGAATGGTTTTCCGGCACGCTGGCCGGGAAGCCGGCCGGCGTGTTCACGTCCACTTCAAGCCTGCATGGCGGTCAGGAAGCCACGTTGCTGTCGATGATGATTCCGCTGCTGCATCACGGCATGCTGCTGGTCGGGATTCCGTACACCGAGCGCGCGCTGCTGCACACCATGGGCGGCGGTACGCCTTACGGGGCAAGCCACTGGTCCGGACCGGACAGCGATCGTGCCCTTGACGAAAACGAAATACGGCTGGCGCGTGTGCTGGGCAGGCGCGTGGCCGAGACCGCGGCGAAGCTGTGATGCCGGGGCTTGGCGTTACCCGGATTGCCTGGCTGGCCCTGATCATTCTCCAGCTGATCTGGTTCGGGTGGCTGGCGCCGGCAGAAAATCCAGGCCGCATCGGTGGGACCTTGTTCGCGCTGGTGCCGCTTCTGCTGCCGTTGTGGTGGATCCTGCGCCTCGGTCGGGACGGACTGGTGGTCGGCGGCATGATCCTGCTCGGTTATTTCTGCTTCTCCGTCGTCGAGGCGTGGGTCAGTCCCCCCGTCCGCTGGCTGGCGCTGATCCAGATCGCCCTGATCGTGCTCTACTACGCCGCACTGCTGGCGATCCGGCGCCGGCCGTCACAAGTCGGCGGCGAGCCGCCGGACCGATCGCCGGACTAATCTCCGCGCAGGCGGGCGAGCAGCCCCTGTTCCGGGCCCGATATACTGCATGCAGACACGGCACGAACGCATTCGAAATGCCCAATCAACCGCTTTCATTCATCCAGCCGCCGCCCCAGCTCGGTAACGAGTACCGGGACGACTGGCTTTTGTCCGCCTGGCTCGAATCCGCCTTGCCCGGCCCGATGCTCGAAGACCAGCGCGACATGTTCGACGAACTGGGCCGGCGTTCCGGCGGCGAATGGTATCGGCTGCAATTGGCCGATCGGCTCAATGAGCCGCGTCTGGAGCAATGGAGTCCCTGGGGAGAGCGCCTAGACAGAATCGAACTCACTCCGTTGTGGGTCAAGGCCAAGACCTGGGCGGCCGAGTACGGTCTTGTCGCAACGGGATATGACGACAAGCTGGGCGAGCATGCGCGCACCGTCCAGTTCGCGCGGGCATGGCTGTTCATTCCTTCAACCGACTTCTACGGATGCCCGTTGGCGATGACCGATGGAGCAGCGCGGATTCTGTCCGATGCCGATAATCGGGAATTGGCCGAACGCGCCTTGCCGCATCTGCTTTCGCGAGATGGTGAAACTTTCTGGACTTCCGGCCAGTGGATGACAGAGACAATCGGGGGCTCCGACGTCAGCGCGACCGAGACGACGGCTGAAAAGGACGGCGACGGCCGCTGGCACCTGACCGGACGCAAGTGGTTCACCTCGGCGGCGACCTCTGAAATGGCGTTGACCCTGGCCCGGCCCGAAGGTAATGCCGAAGGTTCGCGCGGCCTGGCGCTGTTCTACGTCGAGCCGCACGATGCCGACGGCCGACTGCAGAACATCGAGATCCTCCGCCTCAAGGACAAACTGGGCACGCGCAAGCTTCCGACCGCCGAACTGTGGCTCGACGGCGTGCCTGCAACGCCGGTCGGCGGGCTGGATCGCGGCGTCGCGGCAATCACGCCGATGCTCAACCTGACCCGGACCTGGAACGCCGTGACCGCCTGTACGCTGATGCGTCGGGGCATCGCGCTGGCGACGAGTTACGCGCACAAGCGCCGCGCGTTCGGCAGACTGTTGATCGACCAGCCGCTGCACCGCCAGACGCTTGCGGCGATGGAAGCCGATTACGCGGCCGCGGCCTGCGCTACCTTGGCGATGGTCGGAGAGCTCGGCCGGGCGGAGCATGCGCACCCCGGGGCCAGCCCGGAACTCCTGCGCATCCTGACGCCAATGGTCAAGCTTGGAACTGCGCGAGATGCGGTGGCCTGCACATCGGAAACCCTGGAATGCTTCGGCGGGGCCGGTTATATCGAGGACACAGGCCTGCCGCAGTTGCTGCGCGACGCGCAGGTGCTGTCGATCTGGGAAGGCACCACCAACGTGCTGGCGCTCGACCTGCTGCGCGCGCTGGCCGCCAGCGGCATCGAGCCGTGGCTGGCGAGCATGAGAGCCAGGATCGCTCCGCTGGACGACGAGCGTACCCGCGAGCTGCATGCAATCGCCTGCCGGGCGCTGGAACAGGTGCCTGGCTGGCTGGATCATCCAGCCGACGTGCTCGAGGCCAACGCGCGAACTATCGCGATGAATCTTTACAGAACGACCGCGCTGGTCGAGCTTGCCGGGCTGGCCCACCGCAGCCTGACGCGTAGTGCCGAGCCGGGCGGGCAAAAGCCGTTGACGGCAGCGTTGCATTACGCGCGCAACCGGTTTTCGCTCGGCCCCATCGATACTCACGGCGCGGGCTGGTCCGTGAACCGCGACTGAGTTTTTTTATATCACCTGCGCTGTGCGGCAACAGCCAGTCAAAAGTGGGACACGAAGGGCACGGAGACCACGAAGAGAAACGCGGTATTCATGAGCGAGATCGTGGAAAATTCATTACATCGTTTGTGAACAAGACTTTCAACGTTTTTCCTTCGTACGCTTCGTGCAAGCGCTTGCGGGTCCATCCGCAATCGGCAAACAACAAGGAACCAGGATTTGAAACAGCTGCAGATCATCACCACCGGTGGAACGATCGACAAGATCTACTACGACGAAAAGTCCGACTACCAGATCGGCGAGCCGGAAATTGCGCGCATCCTCACCGACCTCAAGGTCGCCTTTCGCTGGCAGGTGCAACCGCTACTGCGCAAGGACTCGCTGCAGCTCAGTGACGCCGATCGGGAGCTTGTTCGCAGGGCGGTAGAGGCCTCCGACACCGAGCACTTTCTGATCACCCACGGCACCGACACGATGGTGGAGACGGCAAAGGTGCTTGCCGGCATGAAAGACCGGGTGATCGTGCTGACCGGTGCGCTCAACCCGGCGCGTTTCATCGGCTCGGACGCAGTGTTCAACATCGGCTGTGCAGTGGGTGCCGTCCAGTCCCTGCCGCCCGGCGTCTGGATCGTCATGAACGGGCAGGTCTGGGATCCGGACAAGGTGCGCAAGAACCGGAAGGAAAATCGGTTCGAGGCGGTTGAATAGTAATCTTCGAACCTTGGTCACACGGCTTGGTTCTTCGAGGGTTATGGTCCTAAGGAGAGGAGATCTACGGTTTCGGGTTTCCGGTTTCCGGGAAAGGCAAAAATTCCGTAAAAGCTGCAGAAAACTATTCAAGCACCGAATATGCTGGGCCGGAAACCGGAAACCGGAAACCGGAAACCGGAAACCGAAGGTTTATCCTTCAAACCCGTCGGCGAAGATCAGATCGGTGTCGCCTTCGAAACGAAGCAGCGTGCTGCCGGAGTAGACGTACAGGTTGCCCTGTTCGTCTTCGCCGAACGAGCGGATGTTGCCGATGCTCTGGAACAGATCGGATTGCCAGTCGCCGCCGTCATCATCGGCGAACCAGATGTTGCCGCTCGAGTAATCGCCGTAGATGTAGCGTCCCCGCAGGCTGAGGACCGGACCACGGTAGCGGTAGCCGCCGGTGACCGAGCGGTTGCCGTCCTCGCCGGTACGGTATTGCAGTATCGGCAGTATCGAGCCGGCGAGCTGACAGGCGTCGGTCGTCGAGCCCCGCTCGAAGCTGCCTTCGCAGGGTTTCCAGCCGAAGTTCTCGGCCGCGGCGGTCGGGGACTGCAGCAGGTCAATCTCTTCCCAGGTGTTCTGGCCGACGTCGCCTATCCACATATCCCCGGTGGCCCGGTCGAAGCTCCAGCGCCAGGGGTTGCGCAGGCCGTAGTGGAGCACCTCGCCACAGCGGTTGTCCATCCCGGCGAACGGATTGTCGGGTGGAATGGCGTATTCGGCGGAACCGTCGTCGTCCGCTGCGCAGAGGTTGTTGCCGTCTGGGGGCGTGACTGCGGGCGTGGTGTTGTCGATATCCACGCGTAGCATCTTGCCCAGCAATGCCCGCGATGGATCGAGCGCGGCGGCCGACGAAAGGCAAGTACCGTCGCCGGGTTCCAGCAGATTGGCTGGATTCAGCGTCTGGGCGCGGTTGCACGGATCGTTGGCGCTACCACCGTCGCCCAGGCCGAGATAAAGGTAGCCGTCGGCACCGAAGCGCATCTGACCGCCGTTGTGGT
>DATFJJ010000156.1:0-2142 GCA_035269245.1 Wenzhouxiangellaceae bacterium
GACAAGGTGGTCGGCAACGGCACCGGCGACAAGGTGGTCGGCAACGGCACCGGCGACAAGGTGGTCGGCAACGGCACCGGCGACAAGGTGGTCGGCAACGGTACCGGATCACCGTCCCCGTTCTGGGGTGAGGTCGAGATCGCGCTCGACGACAAGGCGTCGTCGGCATCCGTCCTTCTCTACAAGGCAGATGCCGAAGGAAAGACTTCAGAATCCAACGCGTTCAGCGTATCCGTGACCGATCTGGCCGGCTCGCTGCTCGGCGCTTCGGTGAGCCAGGCCGGGAACGCGCGCGACGAATCGCCGAACTACACGCGCTGAACTTCAGGAACCACCGGCGTCCTCGACGACGCTTGGCGGTAGGGGAAGTGCCGCACGATCGTGCGGCACTTTTTTGTTTCCGGGCAGGACCTGTTGGGCCAACTAGCGTGCGTCTACAGGCATCGGACCCGGACCGCGGGTCCGCAGGTAGCGGCCCGCCGAACGCTGGTCTTCCCGGATTTCGCTGACCGTGCGGCATCGCGTGGTCTTGAAATTCGTTCCCACCCGGTGCTCGCGACGACAGATGACCTGGTCCTCGTCGCGGCCGATCACAGTGGCCCACAGTTCCTGGGTCGTATTGAACACTTCGGTCTTGGCGTTGTTGTTCAGCTGATCGACTGTCTCTACGCCGTCGAGCATTCCACGAAGCTCGTTGCTCAGCTCCTCGACTCGACGCTTTTCCAGCCGCGTGAGTTCACGAGGCTCGCCGGCTTCAAGATCCTGCTCAAGCGTCTCGAGAAACACCAGGAATTCCTGAGCGTCGACAATCTGCGGCGCTTCGGCACGGACGGCCGGTTCGGCAGCCGGACCGGAGCGAGACGGTGAGGGACTCGTCGAAGCACAGCCGGCCAACAGTCCGAGTGAAAGGATGAAGAAAAGCGTATGGCGCATGGTCCATGATTCCGTTTTGGGTCGATGACGCACTACCTTACCCCCTGATTCCACTCGAGACAACGTGACGTTCGTCATGAGTCGTCCGACCACCGGCGACCTCGCCACGAGCGAACCGGGACGATTCGAAGCCCCGCGGCGTCGAGACCCGCTCGACGTCAATCCGGCGGCTGCCCGTGGAGATGCCACATCAGCAATGCCATCGCGCTTCGGTGAGGTGCCCAGCGAGTGCCGATCCGGTCGGCCTCGGTTCGATCCGGTCGGTAGGAGAGCCCCTTGAGGCGCTGCAATCCGGCCCGGACTCCGAGATCATCGATCGGCCACACATCCGGCCGCCCGAGCGAGAACAGCAGCACCATCTGGGCGCTCCAGACCCCGAAACCCTTCAGCGCGGTCAATGCTTCGATGACTTCGGCGTCGGACCGTTCGTCCAGTGATTCCGGATCGAATCGCCCGTCCCGGATCGCGTCGGCCAGGCCCCGGGCGTAGCCGATCTTCTGTCGCGACAGGCCGATCGAACGAAGCGACGCGTCGTCCTGCTCGAGCAAGGCCTCCGGGGACGGTGGATCGCCGATCCGGTCGAGCAGACGACCATGGATCGTTGCGGCGGCCTTCACCGAGAGTTGCTGGCCGGCGATGACCTTCAACAGGTGCCCGAATCCGGGCGGGCCGCTGCGCCGCTCGTCCGGAACCCCATGGATTTCAAGCGCTTCGGCAACGTCGGCGTCCGTGCGGGCCACGCTGCGCAGTGCGGCTTCGATTCTCGCCTGGTCGAGCTGGAACGGCATGATCCGGGTTGTGGGCTGGTACGAGTCTCGAGTATTGCATGCCGGCATCGCAGGCAAGCCCACATCGACTCCGGCACCCTGCCCGCCAGTGCTCTAGTGTGCCCCGTCACTGATCCTGTACCATTCGGCGGGATGGAAAGCGCTTGGCTGCAATGCAGGGCTCGCCGGGAATGCGTATTGCCTTTCCAAGAGCCCTGACGCCGCAGATGAGCGCGCTTTTCATCACAACTTTTCATCACAACTTGCCATCACAACTTGTCATCACAACTTGTCATCACAACTTGTCATCACAACTTGTCATCACAATCGGACTCGCCCTTCGGGAGTGCGTCCGAGTCGACATTGCGGCGTTCCGATCCTTGTAAAGGGCATGCCATTCACTGCGGATCGCGCCTTGCACTGTCGACTCGGACGCACTCTG
>DATFJJ010000157.1:0-7483 GCA_035269245.1 Wenzhouxiangellaceae bacterium
CGATCTGGCTGGAATTCGAACACGGCGGCGAAGGCGTGGTGCTGCTCGACCGGGCCGCCTGCCTGCAATGGCGAGAGGAAAACCAATGAGCTTCAATCGATTCGGCAGGGTACTCAACATCACGACCTTCGGCGAAAGCCATGGTCCGGCCATCGGCTGCGTCATCGACGGCTTTCCGCCGGGCATGGCGATCGCGCCGGAGGAAATCCGCGAGGCCCTGCTGCGCCGCGCCACCGGCCGGTCGCGGCATACCTCGCAGCGACACGAGGCCGAAGACGTGCAGATCCTGTCCGGCGTCTTCGAAGGCGTCACTACCGGCACGCCGCTTGCGCTGCTGATCTACAACACCGACGCCAAGTCGAAGGACTACACGAAGATCGCCGCGCAGTTCCGCCCCGGACACGCCGACTACACCTACCACCACAAATACGGCCTGCGCGACTGGCGCGGCGGCGGACGCTCCTCGGCCCGCGAGACCGCGATGCGGGTGGCCGCCGGCGCGCTGGCGTCGAAGTATCTGGGCGACCGGTTCGGCATCCGCATCACGGCCTGGCTGGGTCAGCTGGGCGAGTTGACCTGCGACGAGAACTTCGTGCCGGAATCGATCGACGACAATCCGTTTTTCTGCCCGGACCCGGCGCGCGTGCCCGCACTGGAAGACTACATGGATGCGCTGCGCAAGGAGGGCGACTCGGTTGGCGCGCTGGTCCGCGCAAGTGCCAGCGGCGTGCCGCCGGGGTGGGGCGCGCCGGTCTACGCCAAGCTCGACGGCGACCTGGCAGCGGCCATGATGAGCATCAACGCGACCAAGGGCGTGGAAATCGGCGCCGGCTTTGCCAGCGTGGCCCAGAAGGGCACCGAACACCGTGACGAAATGACGCCCGAAGGGTTTCTGGGCAATCAGGCCGGCGGCGTGCTGGGCGGCATTTCCTCGGGGCAGCCGGTGACCGTCGCGGTCGCGTTCAAGCCGACTTCCAGCCTGCGCCTGGCCGGACGTACCGTGGACACCGAAGGCAACCCGACGGAGATCGTCACCACCGGACGTCACGACCCCTGCGTCGGCATCCGCGCCGTACCCATCGTCGAGGCGATGCTGGCGCTCGTCTTGCTCGACCACTTCATGCTCCACCGAGCCCAGTGCGGCGACGTGCCGGAACAGACGCCGAGAATTGAGTAAGACAACGGTTTCGGGTTTCCGGTTTCGGGTTTCCGGAAAGCCGTGACCGGCGGTGCTGAATGTTGGAATCAGGAAATCGGCAAACCGTCCGGTTTTTTCCGACCACTGACCACCGTTTTTACCGGAAACCGGAAACCGTCCCAGCCCTATTCCCGCTATCATCCAGTCATCTCCAACCCCAAGCGGATCGAGCAATGCCCCAGCCCAAGGATAAATACGACGTCGCCGTCGTCGGTGCGACCGGGGCGGTGGGCGAAGTTCTGCTCGACCTGCTCGGCGAGCGGAAATTTCCGGTCGGGCGCGTGGTCGTGCTGGCCAGCGCGCGGTCCGCAGGTGAAATGGTGAGCTTCGGCAAGCGTTCGCTGACCGTCGCGCAACTTGACGGGTTCGACTTCGCCGGGATCGACTTCGCCTTCTTCTCGGCCGGCGGATCGGTTTCGGCCGAACACGCGCCGCGCGCCGCCGCGGCCGGTGCGACGGTAATCGACAACACCTCGTATTTCCGGATGCACGACGACGTGCCGCTGATCGTGCCCGAAGTCAACGGAGAAGAAATCTCGGATTGGTATCAGCGCCCGGCTTCCGGCGGCATCATCGCCAATCCGAACTGTTCCACCATCCAGATGCTTCTGGCCGTAGCACCCATTCACCGCCGATATGGCGTGACTCGGATCAACGTCGCCACCTACCAGGCCGTGTCCGGCGCGGGGCGCAAGGCGATGGAAGAACTGGGCCGGCAGACTGCAGACAAGCTGAATTTCCGGCAACCCGGGGTCGAGGTGTTGAGCGCGCCGATTGCATTCAACGTGATCCCGCGCATCGACGTGATGGAGGACAACGGCTATACCCGCGAAGAGATGAAGATGCACCATGAGACGCGCAAGATCCTCGGGGATTCCCGCATCGGCGTAAATGCCACCGCGGTTCGAGTGCCGGTGTTTTACGGGCATAGCGAGGCGGTGCACCTGGAAACCGATTCGCCGGCCGATCCGGACGAGGTCCGGCGCTTGCTGTCGAACGCCAAGGGCGTGCACGTGGTCGAGGGCGAGACCGACCCGATGCCACTGGTGCACGCATCCGGCCATGACGAGGTATTCGTCGGCCGCATCCGTCGCGACATCACGAATCCAAATGGCCTGGATATGTGGGTGGTTTCTGACAACCTGCGCAAGGGCGCCGCGCTCAACGCGATCCAGATTGCCGAGTTTCTCGTGACCCGGTGCAGATGACCAAGAACGAATTCGGTCACGCCGCGGCGATTGTTTCCGCGCGGTGACGCTTGCTATACTGCGGTGAATAGCGAACAAGAATGCGGGGAATGGATCTGATGACTCGGGCGCAGCGAATGTTGAGTAAATGGGCGATTCATCTTGTTGCCCTTGCAGCGGCTGTTATCGTGCCGCTGGGTGCTCAGGCCCTGGGCCTCGGTGAGGCGCGTGTCGAGTCGTTCCTGAACCAGCCCCTCGATGTTCGCATGCGTCTGCTGGACGTATCCGACGACGATCTCGATTCGCTTACCGTGACGCCGGCATCTCCCGAAGACTTCGAGCGGTTGGGCCTGATGAGCAACTCGCTCGCGCTCGGCGTACAGATAGAAGTCGATCGCAGCGTTTCGCCACCTGTCGTTCGTGTCACCTCCGCGAGGCCGGTGTCCGATCCGGTAGTCCAGCTGCTCGTGGATGCCCGCTGGGCGAGTGGCCGCATGCTGCGCGAGTACACTCTTTTTCTGGATCCGCCGACCGTTGTCGTCGAGCCGCCTGCGCCCGCACAGCCCGTGCAGCAGACCGAGCCCACCGCTGAACGTGAAGCCGGCGATCGTCGCGCCGCGCCGCCGGCGCGTCCGGCCGAGACCACCCGTCCGCAGCAATCCGGTGCGGTTGCCGCCTCGGGTAACCGCAGTTACGGTCCGGTCGCCAGCGGCGATACGCTCTGGTCGATTGCGCGCGCCAATCTGCCTGCCGGCGTGACGATGAACCAGATGATGATCGCCATCGTCGAATTGAATCCGAACGCGTTCCGCGATCGCAATATCAATCAGCTCCTGCGAGGCGCAGAATTGCAGCTGCCCGACGGCGAACAGGCCCGGGCGCTGGATGCGGCGGCGGCTGCCGCTCAAGTCGCTGCGCAGAACAGGGCGTTTCGCAGGCGCATGACTTCGGACGTTCCTGTAGTGTCCTCCGCCGGGCGTGATTCGAGCCCCGATGCTGAATCGCCTGCGACGCGCGACATGGATGGCAGACCGGAGCAGGCCGAATCCGCCGACCCTGCAGACCATCGCCTTTCACTGGTGCCGCCTGGGGATGAGGAATCGGGCAACGGCCTGTCCGAGGATGCCGTTGAAGTCGCCGATCTCAGGCAGCGTCTGGCGCGTGCCGAAGAAGAGCTGTATGCGGCTCGTCAGGAATCAGAGGAGTTCCAGTCACGGGTTGAAGATCTGGAGACGGCCATTCGCCAGAACCCTGGTGGAATTGGCCTGCGCGATGCCGAGCTTGCCGGCCTGGAGGCCACTCTGAGAGCGGCGCGCGAGGCGACGCGGGAAGATGCCGATCCACAACTCCGGGCCGAGGTATCCGAGCGCCTGGAAAGCTACCTGGATCAGTATGAAGCTGCAGGGCAAGGGAGCAACGACGGGGAGCAGTTCGCCTCGAGCGAATTCGATTCGGACCGCGACGAAGGTTTGATCGACGCTCAGGAAGACGCGCGACAGAACGAGGCCGGAATGCCGGTTCCCGACGAGACGGCCGAGGCCGACGCAACACCGGCAGGCGATGACTCGACGCCGGCGCCGGAGCGCGCCGTGACGGAAATCCAGAGCTCCCGCGGCCTGCTTTCCAGTCCGCTGCTGCTGATTTCGTTGGGTTTGGTGCTATTGCTGGTGGGCCTGGCGATCGCGCGGCTAGCGCTGCGCCGGCGCCGCGAGCGGGCTGAGCCGGTTTCGCCGCTCAAGCGCGGCGCTGACGTGCCCCGCGGATCGCGGCCGACTGAAGACCCGATTCAGGTAGCGCGCGCGCAGGTGACCGAGAATCCGGACAATCTGGCGGCGCATCTCGGCCTGCTGCAAACGCTGGCCACCGATGACCGGCAGGATGAATTCGGCGAGGCCCTGGAACTGATGTATACCCACGTCGATTCCGATTCGCAGCCCGAGTGGCGTGAGGCGCTGGACCTTGCCGGCCGTGTCGTACCGGGCCATTCTCTGGTCAAGGGCAGTTCTGACTGGGTGGCGGATTCGGCCTCCAGGGACGTCGATGAGCCCGTGTCCGAAGTCGACGAAGAGTCGGAGGTCGGCGACCTGATGACGCGTCTCGATGAAGATCTGGACGAGTCCGACGACCGCGACTGGCTGGGCGAGGACAACGAGGATGTCGCCAAGAAATCCGATGCCCCGCTTCTTCGGGGTGACGAAGATTCCGACGCCGATCATGCTGCGGGTCTGGTATCAGGCGACGAAGAGTCCGTGCCTGGGTCGGACGAGATCGATGAAGACGTTGATTTTGGCGACTGGGACGCAGACGAGGAAGTCCCCGAAGACGTAGCCGAGCCCGACGTCCCGGTCAGCTCGCCGGAAGAAGGGCAGGTCACGGAAAAAGACGAAGACATCATGCTGGACTGGCCGGATGAAGACCGGTCCGCGGCGCAAGGTGAATCCGAAGCGGAGTCCGCTCCCGAAGAGCCAGCCGGGCTGGAGTTCGGTGAAGTAGACCGAGAACATCCGGCCGATGAACCGGCAGAAGACGATATCTTTGCTCAGAGCGACGACGACATCGATGTCAAGCTGGACCTGGCCAAGGCCTATCTGTCCTGGAACAGCACGGATTCGGCGCGCACGCTGCTCGAAGAGGTCGCGCGCGAGGGCAACGAGTCTCAGCGTGAAGAGGCGCGCAAGCTGCTGGACGATCTTTCGGATGGTTCCGAAGACTGAGTCGCGGTGATGCAGCCGGGCGAGGCGCCCGTCGTGATCGAATCGGAATCAAGCTCCCGCGTCGTGCTCGGCCTGGAGTACGACGGCAGTCGATTTTTCGGTTTTCAGCGCCAGCGCCAGAAGCCCACGGTGCAGGAGGTGCTGGAAGACGCAATAGCCCGGGTTGCAGACAGACCGGTCACGGTCCATTGCGCCGGGCGAACCGATTCAGGCGTTCACGCCGTCTGCCAGGTAGTGCATTTCGATACCGAAACACGGCGCAGCGAACGCACATGGGTGCTGGGCTGCAACAGCCACCTGCCAGACGGCGCAAGCGTACTCTGGGCGCGGCCGGCGGCACCTGGATTTCACGCGCGCTTCAGCGCCCGCGGGCGAACCTATCGATACCGGATTCTCAATCGCTGGACGCGGCCCGGTCTGTTGGCTGGACGAATTTCATGGGAGCGCCGGAAACTGGATGCCGAGCGCATGCATGAGGCGGCTCAGGCGCTGATCGGCGAGCACGACTTCTCGAGCTTTCGGGCACCCGGCTGCCAGGCGAAACACGCGGTTCGCACGATGCGCTCGATTTCGGTAGAACGTCGCGGCAACGAAGTGGTCTTTGAAGTCACAGCCAATGCGTTTCTTTATCATATGGTTCGAAACATCGTCGGAACCCTGATCGAGGTCGGGGTGGGCAAGCGAGAACCGGGCTGGGTAGCCGACGTGCTCGAACACCGACGGCGGGCCATGGCAGGCGTCACGGCAACGCCGGACGGTCTTTATTTCGTCGGCGTGGATTATCCGGATTATCCGGATTTGCCGACCTTTGAAGAAAGCGCATTTCCGCGCGGGTGGAACCTGAGTTGATGGACATGCGGACGAGAGTCAAATTCTGCGGGATCAGCCGCGTCGAGGATGCGGTGCTGGCCGCCTCTCTGGGCGTCGATGCCATCGGCCTGGTGTTCGTCGCCGATTCGCCGCGTGCCGTGGATCCGGCCAGAGCTGCAGAGATCTGCCGGGCTCTGCCGCCGCTGGTCGATACGGTGGGCCTGTTCATGGATGCCCCGGTCGAATACGTGCGTTCGGTGTGTTCGCAGGTGCCGTTGAACTGGCTGCAGTTCCACGGCGCGGAAACGCCTGAATACTGTCGGACATTCGAGCGGCCCTGGATCAAGGCGTTGCCAATGGCTTCACCGGGCGACGTGCAGTATCATCAGTGGGCCGACGCGCCGGCCCTGCTGCTGGATGCGCATTCTGCAGGCGGCATGGGCGGGTCGGGTGAAACCTTCGACTGGGAAAACGCCGTCTTGCCGGTCAATTCCTGGATTCTTGCCGGCGGCTTGAAGCCGGACAATATCGGTCGTGCGCTCGAACTGCTGGCGCCTTCCGCGGTCGATGTTTCATCCGGTATAGAAAGCGCGCCGGGAATCAAGGATGCTACGCTGATGCGGCGATTCATGGAGAATATTCACAATGGTTGAAGTGGTGGAAAAGGCAACCGCGGCGTCTGCGGACCCGCGCCAGGCACTTCCGGACGCGAGTGGTCATTTCGGCCGGTTTGGAGGGCGGTTCGTTTCCGAAACGCTGATGGCAGCGCTGGAGGAGCTCGAACAGGCCTGGTTGAAGTACCGCGACGATGCCGAATTCCAGGCCGAGCTGGACAGCGACCTCGCGCACTTCGTCGGTCGCCCCTCGCCGCTGTACCTCGCCGAGCGCCTGACGGCGCACGCCGGTGGTGCGCGCATCGTATTCAAGCGCGAAGATTTGAACCATACCGGCGCGCACAAGATCAACAATACGGTCGGCCAGGCGCTTCTGGCCCGGGCCATGGGCAAGCAGCGCGTGATCGCCGAGACGGGAGCCGGCCAGCATGGCGTGGCTTCTGCCACGGTGGCCGCCAGACTGGGCATGGAATGCGTGGTCTACATGGGCGCCGACGACATCAAGCGCCAGGCGATCAATGTTTTCCGGATGAAACTCCTGGGCGCTGAAGTGATAAGCGTCGACTCGGGTTCGCGCACGCTCAAGGATGCGCTCAACGAGGCCATGCGCGACTGGGTGACCAATGTCGACGACACGTTCTACATTCTCGGCACGGTCGCCGGTCCCCACCCTTATCCGGCACTGGTGCGCGATTTCAACGCCGTTGTCGGCCGCGAAGCGCGTCGACAGAGCATGGACGAGTACGGCAAGCTGCCCGATGCGCTGGTCGCCTGCGTCGGCGGCGGCTCGAACGCGATCGGCCTGTTCCATCCGTTCATCGACGACGCCGAGGTGACGATGATCGGGGTCGAGGCGGCTGGACGCGGGCTGTCGGGAATCGAGCACGCCGCCAGTCTGTGCGCCGGCCGCGTCGGCGTGCTGCACGGCTCCAGGACCTACCTGCTCGACGACGATGCCGG
>DATFJJ010000158.1:0-2623 GCA_035269245.1 Wenzhouxiangellaceae bacterium
GCGAACGGGTGGCGCTTATCGGTCGCAACGGCGCCGGCAAGTCGACGCTGCTCAAGCTGATCGACGGCACGATTACCGCCGACGGCGGTGAGATTCGATACCAGTCCGGTGTGCGGGTCGCACGGGTGGCGCAGGAAGTACCCGAGGGCGAGACCGGCACCGTGTTCGACGTGATCGCACGCGGGCTGGGTGAATTGGGTGACTTGATCCGCGAATACCATGCGGCGGCCGAGCAGGCCTTCGACGCCGAGCGTCTGGCGGCGTTGCAGGAACGCATCGAGGCATCCGGTGGATGGGACGCCGATCGGTTGATAGAAACCGTGGTCGAGCGTCTGGCGCTGGACGCAGATGCCGAATTCTCGCAGCTGTCCGGCGGCCTCAAGCGCCGCGTGCTGCTGGGCCAGGCCCTGGTCACGCACCCCGAGGTGCTGCTGCTGGACGAGCCCACCAACCACCTGGACATCGAATCCATCGAGTGGCTGGAGCAGTTCCTGATCGACTACAGCGGCGCCATCGTGTTCATTACCCACGATCGCCGGTTTCTGCGCCGGCTGGCCACGCGTATCGTCGAGATCGACCGCGGCAAGCTCACCTCGTGGCCGGGCGACTGGAGCAATTACCTCAGAAGGCGAGAAGAACGGCTGCACGCAGAGGAACTCGACCATAAGCATTTCGACCGCAAGCTGGCCGAGGAAGAGGTCTGGATCCGTCAGGGCATCAAGGCGCGCCGCACGCGCAACGAAGGCCGGGTGCGCGCGCTGGAAGCCATGCGCCGCGAACGCGCCCAAAGGCGCGAGCAGGCCGGCCAGGTGCGCATGGCGGTCAGCGATGCGGGGCAATCCGGGAAAAAGGTCATCGACGCCGAAGACGTCTCGTTCGGCTACGACGGCCAACCCATCGTGCGCGATTTTTCGACCACGATATTCCGCGGCGACCGGATCGGCCTCATCGGTCCGAACGGCAGCGGCAAGTCGACGCTGCTGAAACTCCTGCTTGGCCAACTGGAGCCTGACTCGGGCGAGGTCAAACTCGGGACCCGGCTGGAAGTCGTTTACTTCGACCAGCACCGGTCGATACTACGCGACGACTGGACCGCGGCCGAAAACGTCGGCGAAGGACGCGATTTCGTGACCGTTGCCGGCAAGCAGAAGCACGTGATCGGCTACCTGGGCGATTTCCTGTTCACGCCGGATCGTGCCCGGGCGCCGATCGCCAAGTTCTCGGGTGGCGAGCGCAACCGCCTGCTGCTGGCCAAGCTGTTCGCCAAGCCCTCGAACCTGCTTGTGATGGACGAACCCACCAACGACCTCGACGCAGAAACCCTGGAACTGCTGGAATCGCTTCTGGCCGATTATCCGGGCACGTTGCTGCTGGTCAGCCACGACCGCGATTTCCTGGACAACGTGATCACCGCCTCGTTCGTGATGGAAGGGGGTGGCCGGGTGGGCGAGTACGTGGGCGGCTACAGTGATTGGAAACGTCAGGCGCAGACTGCCGAGATGCGCAGCAACGCGCTGAAATCCGAGAAGAAGAAGGGCGATGCCGCGCCCGCCCCCGAGAAGACGCGCGCCGACAAGCCGAAGAAGCTCAGCTACAAGCTCGCCCGAGAGCTTGAACAGCTGCCGGCGAAGGTCGAAGCGCTGGAATCAAGCATGGCCGAATTGACCGAGCGGCTGAACGATCCGGCGCTGTACCGCACCGACGCCGAAGAGATCGAGCGGGTAAATGCCGCAGTGGCATCGACTCAGGCTCAAATCGACGCCGCCTACGCGCGTTGGGATGAGCTGGAAAGCGGCTGAAATCAGCGATTGGTGCTCATGCCGAGCAGCAGGGCGACACCGGCGGCATAGAGCACCAGCAGCACCACGCTTTCGACCCCGACACCGGCCGGCCCTTCCTTTTCGCGCCGGATAAGGCCCAGCAGCAGCACCGCGGCCATCAGTAGCGTAAGCGCGGTCCAGAACACCACCGACTGAGGCATTGCATGGTAGATCGATCCGTCGCGGTACGCGATGTCGGACGCGGCGGTGAATAGCGTATCGAATGCATTTCCGCCGATGATGCCGCCCACGGCCAGCGTCAGCGCCCCGCGCCGCACGGCGGCCACCGAAGTCACCAGTTCGGGCAGCGAAGTGGCGGTGGCGGTGAACAGCACGCCCACCGCGGTGAAGCTGAACCATGTGGTCTGGGCGATATTGGAAGCGGCGTGCTCCATGGTGTAACCGGCCGCGCCCAGCACCAGCATCAGCAATACAAACCGGATAGCAAGCGGCGTCAGCGCCGGCACCTTGTCCAGATCTTCCGGTTCGTCCTCGCGTGTCTCGATCGTGCGCCTTGGCAGCCACATCGGCTGGTTGTGGGCGGTGCGGATCATCCGCAGTCCATAGCCGTAGACCATCAGCATGATCGGGGTAATCGGGTGGATGCCCCACAACGTGATGTCGGGCAGCGTCGGCGCGATCAGAATCAGGCCCAACAATGCGATCAGGAGTCCGCTCTGCATCAGGTTTTCGGCCGACGCGGCGGCATGCTCCAGGTTGGCTCTCCGGTAGGCGAAGTCGGCAATCGCCAGCGCGGCAAACTGGACCGCGATGCCGCCCAGCGCGTTGCCCAGCGCGAGGTC
>DATFJJ010000159.1:0-4962 GCA_035269245.1 Wenzhouxiangellaceae bacterium
GGGCGGCATGCGTCAGCGCTTCGGTATCGCCCAGGCGCTGATCGGCGACCCCAAACTTCTTATAGTCGACGAACCCACCGCCGGCCTGGACCCGGAAGAACGCGTTCGCTTCCACAACCTGCTGTCCGAGATCGGCGAGGACCGGGTGGTGATTCTTTCTACCCATATCGTCGAGGATGTCGCCGACCTGTGTCCGCGGATGGCGATTCTTGCAAACGGGCAAATAGTGCGCGAAGGCGTGCCGCATGAACTCACGGCCGAACTCGAAAACAAGGTCTGGCGCAAGGCGATCCACCGAGACGAACTGGAAGCCTGCCGCGAAAGTCACCGCGTTATTTCCACCCATCTTCGCGCCGGACGTACCGTGGTTCACGTGGTTGCCGATAGTGATCCGGGCGAAGGCTTCGAGCCACATGCACCGAACCTGGAAGACGTCTACTTCGCGTCTCTGCACGGCAACGCCCAGACGACCGCCGCCTGAAACCGATCCCAAGGACTTCAACCATGAAGAGTCGATTCTTCCCGATCGCGCGTTTCGAAGCGGCTTACCAGCTCAAGAGCCCGGTATTCATGGTCTCGTTCGTGCTGTTCTTCCTGCTCGCCTTCGGCGGCATCACTTCCGACAACATCCAGATGGGCGGCGTGGGCAACGTCAACGTCAACTCGCCCGATGCCATCACCCAGAACATGCTGATCTTCAGCCTGATCGCGATGTTCGTGGTCATCGCCTTCGTCGCCAACGTCGTGCTCCGCGACGTCGAATCGCGTTCGGCCGAGATGTTCTATTCCACACCCATCGGCAAGTTCGAATACCTGCTCGGCCGGTTCAGCGGTGCTTTCGCAGTATCGGTCCTGCTGCTGGTCGCGATTCCGCTCGGTATCATGATCGGCGTGCAGATGCCCTGGCTGGATCCGGAGCGTCTCGGGCCGTTTGCGCTCTCGCACTACCTGCAGCCGTTCGTCGTCTACGGCGTGGTCAACCTGTTCTTCGCCAGCGCGATCGCCTTTGCCCTGGCCACACTGACCCGCAGCATGGCCATGACCTATGTGGTCATCGTCGGCTATTTCCTGCTGACCGGCGTCATCGGTGCGGTCACCGACATCTTCAATTCAACCGAGCACCGGGCGCTGCTGGCAATGTTCGATCCGTTCGGCAGCGCGGCCTACCAGGAAGTGGTGCGTTACTGGACGGCCTTCGAGCGAAACGAGCAGCTGGCGCCGCTTGCCGGCCTGATTCTGGGTAATCGACTGGTTTGGCTTGGACTCAGCGTGGGTGTGCTCGCGTTCACGGTCCGACGCTTCCGGTTCGATGTCCAGCCACGAAGCAAGAAAACCAAGGCAGACAAGCAATTGCCCGAGCCGGTCGTCGCTTCCCCGCAGCGGGCGACGCTACCGCCGGTGCACCCCCGGTACGGTGCAGGCGTCAAGTTGAAGCAATTCGCCTCCCGGGTTGGTTTCGAAGTGCGCAGCGTTGTGTTAAGCGTGCCGTTCATGGTGCTGGCGCTGTTTGCGTTGATGATTACCACGCTCAACTTTCTTTCGCTGGATCAGTTCTTTCAGACCGCCGTGTATCCGGTCACAAGATTGATGACCCAGATCATGCAGGGCACGTTCACGCTGTCGATCCTGATCGTGGTCATTTATTACTCTGCCGAGCTGGTCTGGCGCGAGCGCGAAGCGCGCATGCACGAAGTCATCGACTCCACGCCGGTGCCCGGCTGGGTGCAGGCCGGCTCCAAGATGGTCGCGATGATCCTGGTGCTGGTCTCGCTGCTGCTGATCGGCGTGGTGGCGTCAATGCTGTTCCAGCTCAGCCAGGGTTATACCGATCTCCAGCCCATGCTGTACGTGACTCGATATCTGCTGGACTACGGTATGGCGTTCTACACCATGGCGATCTTCGCCGTGTTCGTCCAGACCCTGGTGCCGAACAAGTTCGCCGGCATGGGGGTGATGGTGCTGTTGATCATCTCACTTTTCGTGCTCGACCCGCTTGGCCTGGAAGATCCGCTTTATCAGATCGGGTCGGCGCCGGGTGCCGCTTACTCGGACATGACCAGCTGGGGTTACTTCGCCTGGATCCAGACCTGGTACAGCGCCTACTGGCTGTTTTTCTGCCTGCTGCTGTTCGTGGGCGCGCACCTGCTCTGGCGACGCGGCGGTATGGACAGTCTCAGGCTGCGCATTCGCCGCGCGGGTGCCAACCTTTCGCCCGGCATCTCGGCGCTTGGCGTCGTCTCGCTGATCGGTTTTCTCGGTGCGGGAAGCTTCATCGTCTACAACACGCGAGTTTTGAATGAATACGTCACCGACAAGGATCTCGAGCTGATCTTGGTGGAGTACGAAAAGCGCTACCGTGAAAACGAAGATCTGGCGCAGCCGAGAATCGCCGCGATCGACAACGAACTCGACCTTTATCCGTCCGAGCGGCGCTATGCGGTTACCGGCACTTATCGACTCGAAAACCGCAGCGGCGAGCCGGTGCCCAGCGTATTCGTCGGCTTCAATCCTGCCGTCGAAGTGCTGTCGGTCGCACTGGCGGGCTCGCAAGCCGATGAAGTCGACGACGAGTTTGCCGTTTATCGGTTCGACCTGGATCAGCCCATGCGGCCCGGGGCCGAAATGGAGCTGACTTTCAGCACCCAGCGGGCCAACCGCGGGTTCAAGCACGCGCGCAACGCCCAGCCCGTGCCGGGCGGCGGCAGCGCTACCGTGCTCGGCAACGGCAGTTTCGTCTACGGCGGCGATGCGATGCCGTACATCGGGTTCTCCAGGGCACAGATCATCACCGACCGGAACGACCGCAGGAAGTACGACCTTCCACCGATCGATCGGGCACCGGATCTCGACGATACCGAGGCCGCGCGCAACAGCTACCTTTCCAGAGATTCCGACTGGATGGAATTCCGCACCGTCGTCTCCACCGAGCCCGACCAGGTCGCGGTCGCCCCCGGCTATCTGCAGCGCGAGTGGGAAGCTGGCGGCCGGCGTTATTTCGAATACGAGATGGATGCGCCGATGCAGAACCTGGTGGCTTACCTGTCCGCGCGTTACGCGGTCGAGAACGAAACCGTCGACGGCGTGGAACTCAGCGTCTACTACCATCCTGAGCACGCTTGGAACGTCGACCACATGATGGAAACCATGCGCAAGTCGCTGGACTACTTCCAGGCCAACTTCAGCCCTTACCAGTACAGGCAGATGCGCATCCTTGAATTTCCGGCGTTTCTGGGAAACTTCGCCCAGTCGTTCCCCAACACCATCCAGTGGTCGGAAGGGCTGGGCTTCATCGCCAAGCTCGACGACCCCAGCGATATCGACTACGTGTTCTACGTTGGTGCCCACGAAATGGCCCACCAGTGGTGGGGCCACCAGGTCTCCAGCGCCAACGTGCAGGGCGGTACCGCGCTGGTCGAAACGCTGGCGCAGTATTCGGCGCTGATGGTGATGGAAGACGAGTACGGCCCCGACATGATGCGCAAGTTCCTGGCGTTCGAACTCGACAATTACCTTTCATCCAGGGGCAGTGAATCGCGCGAGGAACTGCCGTTGATTCGCGTCGAGAACCAGGGCTACATCCATTACCGCAAGGGCTCGCTGGTGATGTATGCGCTCAAGGATTACCTCGGCGAGGATCGCATCAACAAGGCCCTTGCCAACCTGATCGACGAGGTCGCCTACCAGTATGATCCGTACCCCAGAAGCGTCGACCTGGTTCGCCACCTGAAGGACGTGGCCGAAACCGATCAAGAGCTCAAGCTGATAGAGGACCTGTTCGAGCGCATCACGCTGTGGGACCTGGCGACCGAAGATGCCAGCGTGACCGAAAACGACGACGGCACGTTCACCGTAAGCATCGAGGTCAACGCTTCAAAGCTCGAAGCCGACGGCCTTGGCCGGGAAACCGAGGTCGATCTCGACATGCCCATCGACATGGGCGTGTTCACCCTGCGCCCGGACGACGATGCGTTTTCAGCGGAAGCCGTGCTGCACCTGGCAAAGCACCGCGTCACCGGCGGCGAGAATACGTTCGAGTTCACGGTCGACCAGCGGCCGGTAGCGGTCGGCATCGACCCTTACCACAAGCTGATCGACCGGAAATCCGACGATAACCTGAAGTCGCTGTGATTACGGGGGCGCCGACCGGCGCGGCGCCTCTGTGTTCGTGTCCGGGTGACAGCAACGGCCGGCTTTCCGGACTTGAATCACGCATGACTCCACAATGGCGCCCGGTAAATTTGCAATTCGTCACGGATAGAGGCATATTACGGTTCGCTGGCCGGCGGTGATCTGACTCCGTTGCGCGTACTTGATAATATTGGGAAACGAAAAATGAAGATGATAAAAACCTCTTTTGCGGCGCTGGCGCTGCTGATGTCGGTGAATGTTCCGGCACAGACATACGACGTCGGCCAGGCAGTTCAACGCGGGCCTTTTGAAAACAAAGTTTCCGCGACCCGCGGCGTCACCAGCGGTGCGGTGACCAATGGCGGGTTCGAAATCAATGGTGGCAGCGGCACCAATTCGATCAGCGGATGGACCGTTGTGGACCAGGCTGGCGGCTCGGGAACCTGGTATGCGCTTTCGGGAACCACGACGCCCGACTCCAGTTCCACGGTGCCGGTGCCAAGCGGAGGCACTTTTGCAGCCATGACCGACCAGACAGGCCCCGGGTCGCATGTTCTTTACCAGGACATCACGGTGCCGGCCAGTGGCGGCACGCTGAGCTTCGATTTTTTCATCAACAATCAGGCGCCCGCTTTCATCCTGCCGTCGCCGGCCACGCTTGATTACACCAGCGGGCCCAACCAGCAGTTTCGCGCCGACATCATGAGCACGACGGCCGGGGACTTCGATGTTGGCGCCGGCGTGCTGGCGAACATCTATCAGACCAACGAGGGCGACCCCCTGACCAACGGCGGCTACGTCAACGTGTCCTTCAATCTCGGTGCATTCGCGGGG
>DATFJJ010000160.1:0-8362 GCA_035269245.1 Wenzhouxiangellaceae bacterium
AATTCCGATCAAACCTGGCAGGTGGCGCGCACCGGCGAAGAGGGGTTGGAAGACATGTTGTTCTGGGGTTTCTCGGGACGGCCGCCGGGAGTAGGCGACAGTGAGGATGCCGAGGAGCTTGCACGCTGGCGATCCAGCGCGTTTGGAGCGCTTTACTCTGGTGCCGGTCAACCGCCGCTTCTCGCATTCAAGGCCGAGCGTGACGGGACCAGCGGTATCTACGTTCGTGAAGGCGCAGAATTTCAGCTGCCGTTGCGCACCATAGCCGAGGTCGGCACAACCCCCGGTCAGGAACTCGACCCCGAGGCGCCCGCAGATTCGTTCGTCAGCGAAGTCGGTATCGAGCGCGACGGTTTCCGGAACAACCGTGTTGCGATCAATGCAGCGATGTTGTTCGAAGACCCGATCGATCCGGAAGAGTCGATTGGATTTGCCGGAATGTATTACGGAGACGTTTTCCAGGATCTGATCTTCCAGGACGGATTCGAGGACCCGATCACCACCAATTGATACGGATGGGTTTGCTGCGGCCGATTTTACGGCCGCAGCAGCGCCGGGGACCACCGTCGGAGAAATGTCATGAAAACGCTTCTAGCTTCAATTCTGCTGGTTCTTTTTTCGGTCAACGCTACGGCGCAGTTGCTCAACCGCGATCTGCCCAACAGCTTTACCTACCCGTCCGTGGTTCCCTATGGCTGCCTGAAGGTGGTGCCTTCGGTGTACTCGTCACCCCCGGACGAGACGTTCTTCGACAGTCAGGTGCTGATCGCCGACAACGCCGCCACCGCGCTGGTCAGAATTCGCGCATGGCGCATCGGCTGCCACGAGCCGAATGCTTCGGCGATCATGCTCAATTTCGACCCGGGAAGCGGCAGCCCGGCCGTCCGGTATCCCGAGGTCAGCCTGGTCACGCCTGATTCCGAGATTCGCACCGCTGGGCTGTTCGCGTTCGCGAGAACCGGCTTCTACGATTCGCGCGGCGCCTCGCTCGAGCCGATGACCGATCAGTTGCTGGCGACTTTGATCGAAGGCTTCTCGTTCGTGGTCGATACCGATTCAGACGCGATCAGCAAACAGCAATACAACGGCGGGCTGGAACTGCGACTGCGCTGGCCGTCGGGACTGAGCGTCGGCATCGACGTTCCTGAATTCGACCCGGCGCTGGACCCGCCGCAGTTCACCAACCCGCCGCTGCACGGTCGCTATACTGGGCACTGGATCATGGAAGGTCTGCCGCGACAGGGATTGGTGCTAACGGTCGGAGAGCTTCCACCGGATCGGAATTTCCTGTTTTTGACCATGTTCAGTTATCTGAACGGCGTGCCGACATGGGTGGTGGGCAACGTGGATTTCCCGGTTGGGGCATCTTCGGTGACGGTCAACATGTGGACGCTGGATGGCGGCGAGTTTTTCACCGAGCCGCTCAATAGCTACGCCCGAGAAGACGTTATCCAGAAGAGGCTTGGGACCTTGACCATCCGGGCCCGGCATTGCAACGTGATCGACGCCGATGTCGACTTCAGTGAATCCGGGCTGGGCACGGTGTCACGACGCTTCGAGCGGTTGATCCGCATAGCGGGCTACGACTGCGATCAGACCCGGTAGGTCGGACTTCCGGTGTTTCAGGTCCGATAGTCGTTCTGTTGCGTGAATGCCCGGCTGGCCGGGGTGCCGGAGGGGGTGATCGGTGAGGTCGTGGGTTTATGGACGCTCGGAAAGTCTGGATGTCGTTTGATCGACGACTTCGTTTGTAAGTACGATGTCGTTTCCGGCCCGATTGGGCACGCTAAAGGAAACCATCAAGATGACGATTCCGATTATCTGCCTGATCCTCTCCGCGCTGATGATTCTGGTCACCAAGGCACCGGTGGCGCTTGCCCAGGCGAAGGAAGGGCGAGGCTACGACAACCGCAATCCTCGTGCGCAGCAGGCACGCCTGAGCGGGTTCGGTTCGCGTGCATTGGCGGCGCATCAGAACATGATCGAGGCATTCCCCGTGTTTGCCTCGGGTTTGCTGCTGGCGCTGATCGCCGGCGTGCAGGGTCAGTGGGTCGGGATTCTATCGATTGCATTCGTAACTGCCAGGGTTGCTTACTCGATCTGCTATTGGGCCGATATCAACGTGTTGCGCAGCCTGGCCTGGGGAATCGGATTCGGCGCCTCGATCGGCCTGATGGCGCTTCCGCTGTTCTGATTCCTGGTGCCGCTGACCGTTGCGCCTTCGTTATTGGATCCGATTCCATACTTCTGGTTGCATTAGTAGTTCTTGAACGACTCGTCTTGCTCTTGCTCAGTACATAGCTATAAACTCCGCGCGTTCGCGATTCACATCGCGAAAATTGGACTTTGGCGCAACGCCATGGTTCTCATGCTTATAAAAAACTCGGAGCGGTCGGAGAGAATTCAACTCCGTACCGCTTGTCTTTCACGTGGGAGCGCAAGATTCTAATGGATATTCAAAGAGCTACAAACGGAGCCGATTCTTCGGGCTTTAAACCAAGGCCCGGCATGGTTTCCGGATTCTTGATGCTGAGCGCCGCGGCGCTGGCATTCGGTTTGTCCGGTCCGGTTGCCGCACAGCAGCAACCGCCCGGCGTATGCATCCTGCTTGCGATGCTTGGCGTCGACACCGGCAACTGCGAGCCGCAGCCGGATCCGATTCTGGGCCAGGAAGTCGCGGTGCCGGAACGGCTGGAAGACGGTGACGAGTTCACCATTCCGCTGCCGCAGCTGATGCGACAGGGTGGAGTCTTGTTCAACGCCAACTGGACCGTCCAGGAAGGCGGCGGACGCCCGGGCCTGACCGGCACCGGCGCACCGCTTTCGGACCCGGACTCGCCGCTGGAGTTTCCGCGCAACATGAACCGGGTATCGGCCCCGGACGCCAACGGCTGTGGTGGTTGCCACAACCTGCCGCGCTCCGGCGGCGGCGGCGATTTCGTCACCAACGTGTTCGTGCTTGGCCAGCGCTTCGATTTCGCCACCTTCGACGCATTGAGTGACGACGAGATCGGCTTCGAGACCCGCGGCGCGTTCGACGAAAACGGCGAGCCGGTCACGCTGCAGGGCATCGCCAACTCGCGCGCCACGCTCGGCATGTTCGGATCGGGCTACATCGAGATGGTGGCCCGCCAGATGACTGCAGACCTCCAGGCCATTCGCGACGATATTTCACCGGGCGGTTCGGCCGAGCTTGTCAGCAAGGGCATTTCGTTCGGCTCTCTGGCGCGCAACCCCGACGGCAGTTGGGATACCTCGGCCGCCGAAGGTTTCGCGCCGCCCAGCGTTGCCAGTGCCGGTCCGGACTCTCCGCCCAACCTGATCATTCGTCCCTTCCACCAGGCGTCGGCGGTCATTTCGCTGCGCCAGTTCACCAACAACGCGATGAACCATCACCACGGCATGCAGGCGCGCGAGCGCTTCGGTGAAGGCGACCACGACGGCGACGGTTTCGACAACAACCTCAGCGTTGCCGACGTGACCGCGGTTACCGCCTGGCAGGCCCAGCTCGAAGTGCCCGGCCGCGTGATTCCGCGCCACCCGGTGATCGAGGATGCGGTCGCCAACGGCGAGCAGTTGTTCATGGACATCGGTTGCGCGGATTGTCATGCGCCGGCGCTGCCGCTGACCGACCAGGGCTGGGTCTACACCGAGCCGAATCCGTACAATCCCGCAGGCAACCTGCAGCCGGGTGAGTACCCGACGTTCGAAATGGACCTGTCGGACAACCGACTCGACCAGCCCCGCCTGCCGGTGCAGAACGATACCGTCTGGGTGCCGGCGTTCACCGACATGAAGGTGCACAATATCACCAGCGGCCCGGACGACCCCAACTGCGAAGAGCTCAACATGCACTTCCCGGCAGGCTCGGCCGAGTTCAATGCCGGCAACTGCAGCTTCATCACCAAGAAGCTCTGGGGCGCGGCCAACGAACCACCGTACTTCCACCACGGCTTGTTCACGACCATGCGCGAGGCCATCGAAGCTCACCGGGGCGAGGCGCTGGACGCCTACCAGCAGTGGTCAGAGCTGGATGATTACGGGCGCAATTCGGTCATCGAGTTCCTGAAGACCTTGCAGCTGCTGCCGGAAGGCACGACCGCGCTGGTCGTCGACGAGAACGGCAACCCGCGCAACTGGGATTCTGCCTTCGATTGATCTGACGTACCATTCGGGGTATCGATCCCTCGACAGCGGGTCCGGCTTCCGGGCCCGTTTTTTTTG
The DNA here is from genome assembly GCA_035269245.1 of Wenzhouxiangellaceae bacterium. Classification (GTDB taxonomy): domain Bacteria; phylum Pseudomonadota; class Gammaproteobacteria; order Xanthomonadales; family Wenzhouxiangellaceae. The sequence continues at coordinate 4,225 of DATFJJ010000160.1, forward strand.
GCGACGAAAGAGAGCATTTCCGTACCGCAAATCGAAGTGAATGATCTGGCCCGGATGTTCCAATTTATGCGTAGCCAGTCACGAATGCCCTTGAATCTGAAAACAGAAGTTCTTCAACTTCGGGAGCAATCATTACCATGAGAACACGCTTTGATATCGAACGTCCCGACCCTGCCGGAATCGGGTTGAACCTTTTCAAGTCCACAGGCGCCGTGGGTTGCGCTGCACTGCTGCTGGTTACCCTTGGATTGGGGCCTTCCGAGCCGGTTGCCGCGCAACAACAGGAACGCCCGCATGCCGCATGCATCCTGCTGGCCATGCTCGGCATCGAAGACGACTGCGAACCTCGCCCCGACCCGGTTCTTGGACGGGAAGTGGCGATGCCCGAGCGCCTGCAGGACGGGGATGAATTCGCCGTTTCACTTCCTCAGCTCATGCGCCATGGCGGCGAGCTGTTCAACGCAAGATGGACCGTGCAGGAAGGTGGTCTTCGACCCGAGCTCGATGGTACCGGTGCGCCGCTATCCGATCCGGATTCCCCGCTGGAGTTTCCGCGCAACATGAACCGCGTTTCAGGGCCCGACTCCAATTCCTGTGCGGGATGTCACAATCTGCCGCGCTCGGGCGGCGGCGGTGACTTCGTTACCAACGTCTTCGTGCTCGGGCAACGCTTCGACTTTGCCACCTTCGATGCGCTGAGCGACGACGAGATCGGCTTCGAGACCCGCGGCGCGTTCGACGAAAACGGCGAGCCGGTCACGCTGCAGGGCATCGCCAACTCGCGTGCTACGCTCGGCATGTTCGGGTCCGGATACATCGAAATGCTGGCCCGCCAGATGACGGCTGATCTTCAGGCGATCCGCGACGGAATTGCGCCAGGCGGCTCGGCCGAACTGGTCAGCAAGGGCATTTCCTTCGGCTTGCTGGCACGCAACGCCGACGGCAGCTGGGATACTTCGGCCACCGAAGGCTTTGTGCCGCCCAGCCTGGCGAGCGCCGGCCCGGACTTTCCGCCCAACCTGATCATCCGGCCTTTCCATCAGGCCTCGGCGGTAATTTCCTTGCGCCAGTTCACGATCAATGCCATGAATCAGCACCACGGCATCCAGGCCCGGGAGCGTTTCGGCGAGGGCGATCACGACGGCGACGGGTTCGAGAACAACCTGAGCATTGCCGACATGACCGCGGTCAGTGCCTGGCAGGCTCAGCTCGAGGTGCCGGGTCGCGTGATTCCCCGCCACCCGGTGATCGAGGAGGCGGTCGCCAACGGCGAACAGTTGTTCATGGAGATCGGCTGCGCCGACTGCCACACGCCGGCGCTGCCGCTCACCGACCAGGGCTGGGTCTTTACCGAGCCGAACCCGTACAACCCGAACGGCAATCTGCAGCCCGGCGACTACCCGACGTTCGAGATGGATCTGTCCGACAACCGACTCGACCAGCCGCGTCTGCCGGTGAACAATGCGACCGATACGGTGTGGGTGCCTGCCTTCACCGACATGAAGGTACACGACATCACCAGCGGTCCGGACGACCCCAACTGCGAGGCGCTCAACATGCACTTCCCGGCCGGCTCGGAAGCTTTCAACGCGGGCAATTGCAGTTTCCTGACGAAACGGCTCTGGGGCGCGGCCAATGAACCGCCGTTCTTTCACCACGGCAAATTCACTACCATGCGCGAAGCCATCGAAGCGCACCGCGGTGAGGCGCTGGACGCCTACCAGCAGTGGTCAGAGCTGGACGACTACGGACGCGACTCGATCATCGAGTTCCTGAAGACGCTGCAGCTGTTGCCGGAAGGCACGACCGCGCTGGTCGTCGACGAGAACGGCAACCCGCGTAACTGGGATTCCGCTTTTGATTGAGACGATCGTCTGATCTGTCCCGTCAACAGCAATCGGTGATTCCGTAACGGCGGTCCCGGTCTCCGGGGCCGCCCGTTGCGCGATTTGATCCGGTCCAAACCTGGACAGGCGGCTGCAGCCGTGGCTAGCGCTGGCATTTGAATGCGTCGGGCGAATGCGACTCCTCGAAGCCTGGCTCTTGTCGCATGATTATTCGCCTCGCGCTGGGCTAGACTCTTCTGCATGATGAATCGAAGAACGAAGATCGTGGCCACGCTCGGTCCCGCCACCGACGATCCCGAGGCCATGGAAAAGCTCATTCGCGCAGGTTGCGACGTGGTCCGGATCAATTTCTCGCACGGCGACGCCGAAACCCATGCCCGGCGGATCAAGCTGGTGCGCGCGATCGCGCGCGAGCTCGATACCGACGTAGCCGTGTTGGCCGACCTGTCCGGTCCCAAGATCCGCATCGACCGGTTCCGCGAGGGTTTCGTCGATCTGACGGCCGGTCAGGAGTTCACGCTGATCGCCGAGGATCCGGCGCCGGTCGGCGACGAGCACCAGGTCGGCGTGGCCTATCTCGGCCTGGCCGAGGATGTCTCGCCCGGTTCCGAGCTGCTGCTGGACGACGGTCTGATGGCGATGCGAGTCAAGCGCGTCGAGGGTACCCGGATCATCTGTGAAGTCATGACCAGCGGCAAGCTGTCCGACCGCAAGGGGTTGAATCTCCGCGGCGGCGGACTTTCGCTGCCCGGCGTGTCGGACGCCGACGAGGCGGACATCAAGCTGGCCGCCGAATGGCAGGTGGACTATCTGGCGGTGTCCTTTCCGCGCAGCGCCGAAGACATCGAGCGCGCAAGGATGCTGTTGCGGCGTGCCGGCGGCGAGGCCTACCTGGTATCCAAGATCGAGCGCACCGAGGCGATCGAGAATCTCGATTCGGTGATCGAGGCCTCCGACGCGGTGCTTGTCGCGCGCGGGGATCTCGGCGTGGAAATAGGGGAGGCCGAATTGCCCGGGTTGCAGAAACGCATCATTGCCGCATCGCTTGCCCACAACCGTCCGGTCATCACCGCCACCCAGATGATGCAGTCAATGGTCGACAGCCCGATTCCGACGCGCGCCGAAGTGCTTGATGTGGCCAACGCCGTGATCGACGGGACCGACGCGGTGATGCTTTCGGCCGAGACCGCGGTGGGCAAGCACCCGGCCCTGGTGATCGAGGCCATGGCCAGAATCTGCGAGGGCGCCGAGCGGCACGTGCAGGCCCATATTCCCCAGCGCCGGCTCAATATCAAGCCCGAGCGTACCGACCAGGCGATCGCCATGGCGGCCATGATCACCGCGAACAACGTGCCGGTCGATGCCATCGTCGCGTTGACCGAATCAGGTTCCACCGCGCAGTGGCTCAGCCGCGTGCGTTCGCCGGTGCCGATCATCGCGCTCTCGCCAAAGCGGGCGAGCCTGCGTCGGATGCGCCTGTTCCAGCATGTCCACCCGTTGTTCTTCGCCTCGGACCAGATCGACAAGTCGGAACTGGGTCGCCGGGCGGTAGAGCATGTGGTCGAAGCCGGCATGGTCGCGCCCGGCAAGCGGGTAATCCTGACCCTGGGCGACGAGCCGGGCTTCGAAGGCGGCACCAACGTGATGAAGATCGTGACCACCGCCGAGCCCGAGGTTCCCGACGACGATCAATCGCAGCAGACATTCGAGAGCCTGTAGAAGGAGCGCCGGTTTACGAGTCGTGCAGGAGGCGTCTCCAGGCGCCGATCTTTCGGGCGGAGGCATTCGCGGCCGGGAGACCGCTCCTACGCGAACTTCGGCCAACCGGAAACCGGAAACCAGCCAACAAAATCCCCTGATCCCGGCCGGCCATGCCCGCCTGATCCATTACAATGAAGCGATACCCCAAACCCATTCGGCGCACCGTCGCCAATCGACGCTGAGGATCTGACCATGAGCGAGAAACTGGAACAACTGGTTACAACGGCCCAGGCCATGGTGGCGCCGGGTCGCGGCATTCTGGCCATCGATGAGTCGATGGGCACCATCAAGAAGCGATTCGATTCGGTCGGGATCGAGAACACCGAGGAAAACCGCCTTGATTATCGCTCGATGATGCTTACGACCGAAGGGCTGGGTGAATACATCTCAGGTGCGATCCTCTTCGACGAGACGATTCGTCAGAAAATGCCGAATGGCGCTCGGTTCGTCGACCTGATGAACGATGCCGGCATTCTGCCGGGGATCAAGGTCGACAAGGGCGCCAAGGACATGGCCGGGTTCGAGGGCGA